>CAZKSL010000138.1:0-1562 GCA_964555495.1 Hadarchaeota archaeon (SeqCode) | reverse complement strand
CCGGGCCTACCTCCCTCGGGCCCGAGTTCTCCCCCGGCGAGTTTTCATGGGGCGGGACCCAATCTTCCGGGGGCGGGATGTTGTCCTGCGCTGAGTTCTCGGGCTGCGAGTTCTCGGCCGGGGAGGCGAGGGAGCTGGGTGAGGCGAGAAGACTAGCGAGTAGCAGACATGCAACCATTAAACTGGGAGCTTTGAAACTCGACATCGGACTCTCTCACCCGCCCGGCCTATTTAAGTTATTCGCCGACCGAGTCGAGAGAAAGAAAAAATCAAAGAAACGCCGGTGAACCGGGAAGATATTTATTGTGACACTCACAAAAACCTTGGAGGAGGCTCTGAAGTGGCTGAAACGTTGGACGCCCTGCTCAAGGAGAAGCGCGTCTTCATGCCGCCCGGGAAGCTAGTGAAGCAAAGCAACGTCAAGCGGTGGATGGAGGCACACAGGATAAAAAGCTACGAGGAGCTGCTCGAGAAGGCCCGCGACCTCGAGTGGTTCTGGGAAGATGCCGCGAAGGAGCTCGACTGGTTCGAACCCTGGAAAAAGGTCCTCGAGTGGAAGCCCCCCTACGCGAAGTGGTTCCTCGGGGGCAAGATCAACATCGCCTACAACGCCCTCGACCGGCACATGAAGACCCCGGTCAGGGACAAGATCGCTTACATCTGGGAAGACGAGCCGGGCAACGTCAGGGAAATAACCTACAAGGAACTCTACGAGGAGACCAACCGACTCGTGAACTTCCTGAAGAGCCTCGGGATCAAAAAAGGCGACAAGGTCGGGATCTACCTGCCTATGGTCCCCGAGCTGCCCATCGCAATGCTCGCGTGCGCGAAGATGGGGGCGATTCACAGCGTCGTCTTCTCCGGGTTCAGCGCCAAGGGGCTACAGGATAGGCTGGTCGACGCCGGGGCGAAACTGCTCATAACGTGCGATAGCTCATACCGGCGCGGAAAAATTGTATCGATAAAGAAAAACGCGGATGAGGCCCTCGAGGGTGCCCCGACCGTCAAAAACGTCATCGTGGTAAAGCGCACCGGCGAGGAGGTCCCGATGAAGGATGGCAGGGACCTCTGGTGGCACGAGGTTACAAAGGACCAGCCCACGACCGCGGAGGCCGAGCCGATGGACTCCGAGGACGTCCTCTACATCCTCTACACCTCGGGGACCACCGGAAAACCGAAGGGGATACTTCACGTCCACGGGGGCTATGCCGTCGGAATTTACCGCACGCTCAAATGGGTTTTCGACATCAAGGACGACGACGTGTGGTGGTGCGCCGCCGACATCGGCTGGGTGACCGGCCACAGCTACATCGTCTACGCGCCGCTAATCGCTGGGGTGACATCGGTAATGTACGAAGGGGCGCCGGCTTACCCGGAGCCCGACCGGTTGTGGTCGATAATCGAGAAGAATAAGGTGACAGTTTTCTACACGTCTCCGACCTTGATCAGGGCGCACATGAGGCTCGGCGAGGAGTGGCCCCAGAAGCACGACCTGAGTTCCCTGCGGCTGTTGGGCACAGTCGGCGAACCGATAATCCCTGAGGCCTGGGTATGGTACTACA
>CAZKSL010000137.1:0-1692 GCA_964555495.1 Hadarchaeota archaeon (SeqCode) | reverse complement strand
GTCAGGGATAGGGCCGAAATGCCACTGAACAAGCGCGTCGGAAACTTCGGTTTGGACCTGATAACTCACTTACTCGGTGGCCCTCTGATAGACTCTCAATCCGGGTTCCGGGCTTTCAACCGCCGCGCGCTTGAGAAAATCAAAGTCCGCAGCGACCGGTACGAGGTCTCATCTGAGATAATGATTCAATCCAAGGAGAAAGGGCTCAAAGTTAAAGGAGTCCCCATCCGAGGAATTTTCACGGGCTACTCCAAGGCGCGAGGCACGACTATCGCGAGCGGGATCAGGATACTCGGGGGGCTGCTGAAGCAGAAGGTGAGCTGATGCGCATACTTATGGCGTCGGATTATTTCTACCCCTTTTTGCTCGGCGGCGGCGAGAGGCAGATGTACGAAATTGCCAAGAGGCTCGCCAGGAGGCACGAAGTACACATCATCACTCGTAAATTGAAGGATTCACCGTCTCACGAGCTGGTTGATGGGATGCACATTCATCGTGTTTTTGTTCCGTCAAAGAGCGTGGTGCTTGAATCCCCGTTTAATGGTTCTCTTTTCATGCTCAGCTCTTGGGTAAAGAGTCTACGTCTAGGTGATTTCGACGTGTATGCCCCCCAGCAGTTTTTCCCCATACTACCCCTATGGCTGTCGCGAAAGCTTAGGGGAAAACCCATCGCGGTGACTATCCACGACGTTTATCGTGACATGTGGGCGCGTAGGGACGGATTCCGCGCGCATCTGATGTCGGTTTTTGAGGGAGTTTTGCTGGGGCTCCCCTACTCAAGGATAATTACGGTGTCGAACTCGACAAGGAGGAAGCTAATCTCAAGCGGCGTCCCCCACCAAAAGATAGATGTGGTTTATAACGGCGTCAATGTCGAGGAGTACGATGAGGTGGAGGCGGAGAAGTCCCACAGGCCAAGAGTAATCTTTACGGGGAGGCTCGTCGGGTACAAAAATGTGGATGATCTGATTCTTGCATTTTCGAAGCTGAGCGCAGATGCTGAACTGTATGTGGTCGGGGAGGGGCCGGAGAGGGAAAAATTGCAGAGGTTAGCTAGGAATCTAGAGGTACAGGATAGGGTATTCTTTACCGGGTTCATCAGCGAGGAAGAAAAAATAAAGCTTCTCAAGTCGTCACACGTTCTGGTTCTGCCGTCTAGTACGGAGGGTTTTGGCATATCGCTGATAGAGGCGATGGCCGCGAGGACTCCCGTAATCGCGGCCGACATACCCGCCCTCAGAGAGGTGCTCGGCGGCGGCGAAGCCGGGCTGCTGTTTGAACTCAGGAACGTCGATGATCTGACGGACAAGCTCGGTCGCCTGCTGTCGGATGAGCACGTGCAACATGGGCTCTCAAGGAGAGGGTACGAGCTGGCCAAGGCGAAGTTTAACTGGGACAGAATTGCCGATAGGGTTGAAGAAATATTTCAGACGTGCGCCGCGTCGCCCTAGGACTCGGCTATCCCCTTGTACACTCCCTCGATTAAATCGGTGATTTTCTCCCAGTCGAATTGTTTTGCAAATTCTTTCGCAGATTTAGCCATCCTGTCCCTTAATTCACGATCTTTCAGAAGCACCCGGATCTTATCGGCGATCGCCTCGGGCGCCAGCTTCACGAAAAATCCGTTTTTCTCCTCCCTAATCAACCTCTTGTCAATCCCCAGCGGGTGGTCGATTGCGATTACCGGAAGGC
>CAZKSL010000136.1:0-1704 GCA_964555495.1 Hadarchaeota archaeon (SeqCode) | reverse complement strand
TATCATCAGCGATGCCGCGAAGCAATGTCATGTGTATTTGAGTATGCGCATTAACTAGACCCGGTAGGACGGCTTTGCCTTGGGCATCGATTACAACGTCGGCGGGCTCGTCAATTCCCCTGCCCACCATTTTAATCCTGCCGCCCTCAATGGCCACCGAGCCACGCTCGAGGATCCTGCGCTCGGGATCCATCGTAATCACGTAGCCGTTTTTAATGAGCAAATCAGCCACATCATCGCCCGCCCATCAGCCGAGCTCCCTCGCTATAGTCTGTCCAAACTTGCGTGCGGCCTCGGGACCGTGCGCAGTTACGACGTTGCCATCCACCTCGACCGGTTCCCCGGTATAGGTGGCACCACCCTTCTCGATTTCACCCTCGTGGTTCCAAGCAGTCACGCGCTTGCCCTTCAGGACCCCGGCATTTGCCAGTATCACCGGGGCTATGCAGATTGCGCAGATTTTTTTGTCTTTTTCGTGCGCCTCTTTCGCTATCGCGAGCGCTCGAGCGTCGTCGAAGTAGGTGGATGTGCCGCTCCCTCCGACAAATATCACTGCGTCGTATTCACCGACATTCACTTGGTCGAGCGTAATGTCCGGCTTGACCTTGGCCCCCTTCATCCCGGTGACCTCGTCGGTCGTGCGGCTGGCAACAGTGATTTCTGCCCCTTCGCCTTCGAGCACTTCCTTAGGCTCAAAAAATTCCTCATCCCTGAAATCCTTGGGGGCAATTATCATCAGAACCTTTGTCACGTCCGGCACCTCTTGACTCCGTGAGTATTAAGTGGACCATCTTAAATATAACACCTGATAACTCGGGAGGGGAAACGAATGGTAAAGTTCTACATCACCACGCCGATTTACTACATCAACGCGGTGCCCCATATCGGGCACGCCTACTCCACGGTAGCAGCCGATGTGCTCGCGCGCTGGCACCGCCTGCGGGGGGACGAAGTTTTCTTCCTCACGGGACTCGACGAGAACTCCGCCAAGACAGTCGCGGCATCGAAAAAACAGGGCTTCGAGAACATTCAAGAATATGCGGACGCCATGGCTGAAAAATGGATTGCGGCATGGAAAGCGCTCGACATAAGCTACGATGACTTCATCCGAACCACCCAAGAGCGACACCAGCGGAACGTAAAAGATTTCTTCAAGCGGCTTCAAGAGCGCGGCGACATTTACAAGGGCACCTACGATGGGCTATACTGCGATGGCTGCGAGGGTTACCTCACTGAGAGCGATCTCGTGGATGGCAAATGTCCCCTGCACAAGAAGAAGCCTAAGCGGATAAAGGAGGAAAACTACTTCTTCGGGCTCTCAAAATATCACGACCAGATCCTCTCCCACATCGAAAAAAACCCTGATTTCATTCAGCCCGAAACCAGAAGGAACGAAGTGCTCGGCTTCCTCAAGGGCGGGCTCAAAGACGTCAGCATCTCCCGCCCCGGCTTGGAGTGGGGGATAGAGGTTCCGGGAGATCCAAAGCAGACTGTCTGGGTGTGGTTCGACGCTCTCATAAATTATATGCTCCCACAGGATCGCTGGCCCGCCGACGTGCACATCATCGCCAAGGACATCCTCCGGTTCCACTGCGTGATCTGGCCAGGAATGCTCCTCTCGGCTGGCTACGAACTCCCCAAGCGGATCCTAGTCCATGGGTTCCTGACGGTCGGGGGGCAGAAAATAAGCAAGTCCCTCGGCAA
>CAZKSL010000135.1:0-1792 GCA_964555495.1 Hadarchaeota archaeon (SeqCode) | reverse complement strand
GGATTGAGGAGAGTGACTTGGCCGGACTCTTCGAACTAATCTCGAAGGGGAGACTCGCGAAGGAAGCTGTGCCAGAAGTCCTCAGAGAAGTAGCCAGAGGTGTTGCGGTAAAGGATGCAGTAGATCGTCTCGGCCTCGCTATGATGAGCAGGTCGAAGATCGAGGAGATAATCTCCCAGATAATCAAGGAAAAACGGGAACTGGTCGAGGAGCGGAGGGAGGCCGCGCTCGGCCCGTTGATGGGCGTCGTCATGGGGAAACTCAGGGGCAGGGCGGATGGGCGAATCGTTCGCGATCTCCTCAAGCGGGAGCTAAAGAAGTTAAAGCGGAAAAAATCCTGACCCCGTTATTCTTTAATTACGTCCCGTTTACTCTGCTTGGTAGCTGTAATCCATAGGTGATTGGCTTGTGCGGAATCATGGGATACATCGGGAAAAAGCGCGCGGCGCCTCTCTTACTGGAAGGACTGAAACGGCTAGAGTACAGGGGGTACGACTCAGCCGGGATTGCCACGATCGCGGATGAACTCTCCCTGAAGAAGGACCAAGGAAAAATAGACGACATCCAAAAAGCGCTGAATCTCTCCGGCATGTCCGGCACGCTCGGCATAGGACACACCCGCTGGGCGACCCACGGCGAGCCTTCCCAGGCAAACGCCCACCCCCACGTGGATCAAGATAACAGGGTGGCAATCGTGCACAATGGGATAATAGAGAACTACGAGGAACTCCGCCAGTCCCTGGTAGAGAAAGGATACAAATTCGATTCCGAGACCGACACGGAGGTCGTGCCTCAGCTGATCAGCCATTACATGCGCGAGGGCAGCGGGCTCGAAGAGGCAGTCAAGCGTGCTGTGGATCAGTTAGAAGGGAGCTACGCCCTAGCCATCGTTGCTGTCGACGAGCCTGACAAACTTGTCGTGGTCAGAAAGGAAAGCCCACTAATCATCGGGGTGGGTGACGGCGAGTTGTTCGTGGCCTCAGACATTCCAGCAATTCTCCCCCACACTAAGCGCGTCCTGATCATGGAGGATGGAGAGATGGCTACCCTGACGCCCTCCGGGGTGACAATCAAACGAGTTGATTCGGGCGAGACCGTGGAGAAAAAACCAATGGAAATCACGTGGTCTGCCGAGATGGCAGAGAAGAGGGGGTACCCCCACTTCATGCTCAAGGAGATTCACGAGCAACCAGACGCCAGGCAAAACACCCTGCGCGCGCCACATGACAAAATAACCGAGTTGGGAGACATGCTGTTGGGTGCTAAACACATCTACCTTATTGCCTGCGGCACCTCCTACCACGCCGCGCTCGTCGGCAAGTACGCGCTGGCAAAACTGGCGGGGCTCTCAACCGAGGTCGTGATATCCTCGGAGTTTCAGGAGAGTTGCATCCCAGACGAGGGCACGGTGATTCTCGCAATTACCCAATCGGGGGAGACCGCGGACACTCTAAAGGCCGTCAGGGTGGCGAAGGATGGCGGGGCGAGGATAGCATGCCTGACCAACGTTGTTGGCAGCTCGATTACCCGGGAGAGTGAACTCACGTGTTTTACCTACGCCGGTCCCGAAATCGGGGTTGCATCGACCAAGACCTTCACCTCACAGGTAGTTTTCCTCCTACAGCTCGCGCTCATCCTAGCCGAGCGGCAAAAAAGTGCGTCGAGGGAGCTTGCAGAGCTGAAAGCTCAGCTCAAAAAATCCCCCGAGGTCGCGAAGGAAACCATCGAGAAGATAGAATCCCAAATCAAAGATCTCGCCAAGCGTTACAGGGACGTGCCGAATGCGTACTTC
>CAZKSL010000134.1:0-1823 GCA_964555495.1 Hadarchaeota archaeon (SeqCode) | reverse complement strand
CAGGGCGAGGAGAAGGTCAAGGAGAAGCTCAGGGAGGAGTTTGAGGAACTCATTGACGCGGTCGACGGTGAGGGTCGGGAAGAGGTAATCCACGAGGCGGCGGACGCGATTTTCCACCTGATGGTCATCCTAGCCTCGAGAGGGGTAGAGCTGGAGGAGGTAATGAAGGAACTCGAGGGGAGGCGAAGGAAATGAGTTTATCGAAGCTTACTCCGGCGGCCGCGCGCGAACTCCTGAAGGAGGTGAACTTTAGAAGGGGCCTAGTGACAGCGATAGCTCGCGACTTCAAGACCAAGGACGTGCTCATGGTGGCGCAGATGAATCGGGAGGCGGCCGAGCGAACGCTGACGACCGGGCTCATGCACTACTGGAGTCGCTCGAGGCGGAAGCTCTGGCTGAAGGGGGAGCAGTCGAAGCACTACCAGCGCGTGCGGGAGGTCTGGATCGACTGCGATGGTGACGCGCTGCTTTTCGACGTTGAGCAGGAGGGAGGGGCCTGCCACGAGGGCTACCGTTCGTGCTTCTACCGGAGGCTCAAGGGCAAGAAGTTCGTCCGGGTGCTGGAGCGCGGGTTCGAGCCCAGGGATGTCTACGGCTAGAGTTAGTGCTTTTTCGCCGCACCGGAGTGGGGGCCGAGGAGCCCCCCCCGATAGAAACGCTTTTGAACGCTCCTTCCAGAGTAAAAAGAGGTGGCGCAGGTGGATGAGTTCCTAGATTACGAGGAAGATGAAGAAGTAATCGAGAGTTTTCCCCCTCAGAGAGTTCGCCAAGAACTCATCGAGTATCTTCTGCGTCGCTACGGTAGCTTGCAGGCCAGGGACATCGCGCGCGTGCTGGGTTGCCGTGTCAAAGTGGTCAGGCAGGGGCTGAGGCACCTCGAACGCTACGGCAGGGTCAAGCGGACGAGGCTCGGTAGAAGCTACGTCTGGCATCCAGCAACTGAAACGACGACGAATTTTATGTACCTCTGAGCCGGATTTCGTATCCGTGCTTGATTTTTCTGACGCTCTTTACCTTGGCTCGCTCAAAGGACTTGTACAGGGTCACGCTTTGGCCGCTAACGGTGATTACATCCGGTGCTACTGCGCGGAGTTCGAACTTTTTCCCCAGCCGCACCCGCGCCGTCTTCTTCCCGGATTTCACGGCGCCCTCGACGGACCTTGTCACGCGCTCCAAAGCTCTGGAGACTTCTACGGGCACGTCTCTGCGCCGGCGTTTCTCTGAGACCCGTGGCAGAGCCTTCTGCAATTCTTGCTCCCACCGCGCCCGTCTTTGCGTCCTGAGCCGATTTACCCAGAGCGTGAACAGGATGAACACTGGAACCAAGATGAGCATAACTAAAATCAGCCATCTGAGCGGAGACTCGAGCATTAGTTAAAATTACTCGCCCCTTCAATAAAGCAGTGGTTTACCTGCCCCGTCAAGTCAAGCTTTTTATTTGCCCGCCACCGAGTTAGGACAGCGTGGTCAGGATGGCACGAATGGTTGACATCGGCGGGAAGCCTCAAGTGAAAAGAACAGCGGTCGCGACTGGCTTCATTCATCTGAGGTCGGAGACGGCCCAGAAAATAAAGGCTCACGAAGTCCCGAAAGGCGATGTGCTAACGGTCGCGAAGACGGCTGCGATCCTTGCAGTCAAACGGACACCTAGTTTGGTTCCGCTCACTCATCCGATCCCCATCACCGGCGTCGATGTGGACCTCAGTCCAGAAGAGGGAGGTGTGCGGGCGAAGGTTGAAGTGAGGAGCACCGGCCAGACCGGGGTGGAGATGGAGGCCCTGGCTGGGGTCAGCGCCGCCCTGCTCACGGTCTGGGACATGGTC
>CAZKSL010000133.1:0-1933 GCA_964555495.1 Hadarchaeota archaeon (SeqCode) | reverse complement strand
TCTTTGAGCCTATCGCCCAGGCACGATACAATTAACAATATCAAGTCAGCGCCGTGGGCAACGCTTTCGTGCACCTGATACTCGTCAACGATGAAATCCTTTCTAAGCACCGGTAGCCCGACACTGTTCTTCACCTCAGTTAGGTTCTTCAGGCCCCCTCCGAAGTAGTCCGGCTCGGTCAGGACAGACATCCCGATCGCCCCGCCACTTTCGCATTCTTTCGCCAAGCCAGCGACATCGAGGTCGTCCCTCAATACGCCAGCTGACGGGGACTTGGGTTTTATCTCGGCCACGACCGGAACCTTCTCTGACTCTTCTATTGCCTTTGCGAGGCTTCGGAAGTCGGTCGACCGCGCGGGTAGGTTGTCGATCGGGATTTCCCGCTTACTTAGCTCGACTCTCTTTCGAGTACTCAAAACTATCTCGTCCAGAAGGGTCAAAGTTTTCCCTCCAAAGCTTCAAGTTTTGAGAGGTCGCCACTCGTCGCCTCAATTAGTGATACGAGCTTCTCGTATGCCCCCTCACTGTCGATGGTCTCCTTAGCAATTTCGACGCCCTCTTTGAAATTAGATGCCTTGCCGCCGACGATCATCGCTGCAGCGGAGTTCATGAGGACTATATCTCTTCTGGGACCATCCCCTCCGTGAAGCAGCTTCAACATCAACCCCGCGTTTTTCTCCCTGTCGTACCCCCGGATGTCCCGCGGTTTTGCCGGGTTAAATCCGAAGTCCCTTGGCCTAACTATGTAGGTTCTCACCTCGCCGTCCTTCAACTCGGAGATCTGGGTCCGCCCCAAGTTCGAGATTTCGTCGAGTCCATCTAGGCCGTGCACGACCATCGCACGCTTGACCCCGAGCCCCTTCAGGACGCCAGCTAGTTTTTCGGTGAGTTCGCAATCATATACTCCTAAAATCTGAGCTTGGGCATTGGCGGGGTTGGTGAGCGGGCCGAGGACGTTGAACACTGTGCGAATTCCCATCTCTCGCCTCACCGGTGTTGCATATTTCATCGCTCGGTGAAATACTGGGGCGAACATGAATCCAAATCCTATCTCTTCTATACATCGCTTCACCCCCTGTGGCTCAAGGTCTATCTTGACCCCCAAAGTCTCGAGGACATCAGCGCTCCCGGCTTTGCTCGTCACCGATCTGTTTCCGTGCTTTGCTATGGGAATCCCAGCGCCAGCCGCCACGAGGGCGACGGCAGTGCTGATGTTGAAGGTCTTAATCTTGTCGCCCCCTGTCCCGCACGTGTCGACCAAGGTGCCTTTGACGTTGGGCTTTATCTGGGCCGCGAATTGGCGCATGACTCGCGCGAAGGCAGTGATTTCCGCGACAGTCTCACCTTTCAGGCGCAGTGCGGTCAGAAACGAGCTAATCTGGGCTGGCGTGGCCTCGCCGGACATGATGCACCTCATCGCGCTCTCGGCCTCGCTCTCGGTCAGGTTCCCGCGGTCAACCAACTTTTTTGTCACAGCCTTCATGGTTTCCATTTCTCCACCTCATAGCTCCAAGAAGTTTTTTACGATTTTCTTCCCGTCCCGTGTCAGGATCGACTCTGGATGGAATTGGACCCCCCAGATTGAGTGCTCTTCGTGACGGATGCCCATTATCTCTCGATCCTCATCGGTGGTCTCAGCAATCACGCGAAAACATCCGGGCAACTTCTCGCGGTCTACGGTGAGTGAGTGATAACGAGTGGCCTCAAAGGGGTTCGGGATCTTCCTGAAGAGCTCACCCCCGTTGTGCTTTATGATTGAGGTCTTTCCGTGCATTAGGCGCTTCGCGGGCACGATTTTTCCGCCGAACGCGTAGGCGACCACTTGGTGCCCTAGGCAGACACCCAAGGTTGGAAAAGCATTGATACGTTTTTAAACGCCAACCACCCCGACGCCGCCTAGGGCAAAGCCGTCAACGAACCCTGGCCTCCCCGT
>CAZKSL010000132.1:0-1999 GCA_964555495.1 Hadarchaeota archaeon (SeqCode) | reverse complement strand
CATTGTATCACCGTGAGAGTGGAATGTACAGAGTTTCACTCCGACAAACTGCTAGTACGTCTCTGCCCTTCTTCATCGGTACGATGAGCGACGAAAATAACACTTTGGTCTTCGCTCCCCAGATTGGGCTCTTTGAGCAGTGCTTCTTTGATCGCTTCAACCCGGTGTTGGCCATCGATTGCAAAGAGTTTTTCGTTTCCCTCCAAAACCAGAAGACCTATTGAGTGCTGTGAGTCCTCATCAAGATCTGGAGAGCCGAGAACTTGACTGCCAGACACTTCGATAGAATACCATTTCGGATCACCACCGTAAACACCCACCACGATGGCATTAAAAAAACGTTCTTTCTGTTCGACAAGATAGTCAACTATAGGATTCACTCGCCCGGTGAGTGCCCGCTGTATCATATCACGCAGTTTCTTGCTCTTGTGAATTTCCTCAGTTCTCTTGATCCAATGAGCCACATCGGAGAATTTCATATAGGTGATGTAGTATATCCAATCCCCCATACTGCAACGAATGGCCGGGAACCTGGTTCGTTCTTCTGTCATTGCCATGCCCTCATAGCCTTTCCAAGTACGCCTCGGTATTCTTGATTGATTGGTGGCACAAATGCATCTATCAACAATTTCTCAATATTGTCGATTTGCTGGATGTCATCTATTGGTGCATAACAAAACCAGAGATGTCCCTTCCACAATCTCAGCATAATTTTAACAGGTTCTCTTCCCTTAGGGTTGTTTTCCTCATCGAAGTATTGTGTGAAGCGCTTCCTAAGTCCCTGTTTCTCGGTTTTTCCAACATATAATAAGTAGGCGCATTCTGGATGGCCAGCTATTCCAGGTTTGACGACAAAAGTGTATACTCCTTGTTTGTCGTCAGGCACTTGCTCTTTTTCAGGCTCATCGAACTTGATTACATTCCACGCTAGTGGAATCTTGCTTTTGTATGATGCCCACTGTTTTGGAGACAAAACAATGCGAGAGAAATTGTGTTCTCTTAGGTCAGCTAGCGTAGTCTGAACAACATCGTATGGCATGGTGGTCTCTCCGGTGTGACTCTAGCCTTCGATTTGTCCTAGCAGGAATTCGTAAAGCTCAGTGCGGCTCTTACTCTCTGTCTGACGACGTATCTCGGCAATACCTGCACTGGCGTAGGCAGAAAGCTCATTCAACAGTGCATCGTCGGCCATTTTCTCTTCTCTCTTGGCCTGAACAGCCACGATCAATGTCTCCAACATCTCGTGATCTAGATGCACCAGATCGGACCCCATCTGGGAGCCGCGATTCTCTGCCAGTGCCAGCCCTTTACCCAAAGCATACGCCACGCAATAAGCCCACACATCAAGTTTCTTCTCAAAGATGCCCATGTCGTAAAGTTTGTCCAGGTAGTCCTGGTCGGTAATTGAAGGGCGCAGTGTCTCAATGTTAGCCATAATGCACCTCGCTATAGGGGCGTGGCCTCGATACGGGATTTCTCCCCAATTTCGTCACGGATGATGTCCAAACGACCGCCGAGGCAGTATGCCAGGTTGGGCAATTCCCCTTCGGGTAGGTCCCGATCCGTGGCCAGAAGTACAACCTGACACGGCAGCTTGGGCAAGGCTTCCAGCAGTCCGTTGCGATGGCTAACGTCCAGGTGACCAAAGGGTGTGTCCATCACCAGCGGCGCGTTTGTCTGTGTGGACTGGTTAAGCCCGGCAATGAATGAAAAGGCTATCACTTCCTTTTCGCCCGCGCTGAGTTCGTTCCGTTTCATCATCTGGCCGCTGTGAGTCACGATGCATGGTGCAAAGTCCTCGGCCAATTCGATCCGGTCATATTCCTGTTTCTTGTTCGTGACCATCTGAAAGACGTTTGTCATGTGGCTTTCAATGGCGTCGCGGCGCAGTTGGAGCAATCGCTCGACCATTTCGCGGGCCACTACGTGGGCATCTCGTGTGATTTGTAGGGTATCAACGACGCGGCGCTTATCGTCGATGGCTCGAGCGGCCTCGTTG
>CAZKSL010000131.1:0-1999 GCA_964555495.1 Hadarchaeota archaeon (SeqCode) | reverse complement strand
GAACATCTTCACCCCAGTAGGGACTCCTAAAATGGGGGCCTTTGTACCAATCGCTTCAAGAACATCTTGCGCCGTTCCGTCACCGCCCGAAAATAAGATTAAATCGACGCCTTGAGCGAGGAGGTCTTTCGCGGCGCGCTTAGTATCCTCCGCCGTGGTTTCCCCAGATTTTATTTCTCCGAGCACCTGGGGGCTAAACCCGGCCTCGTGGATTTCATCCTCGCCCATCTCTGCTGGATAGGAGAAAAGTTCAGGTTCAGATCCAGTATCTTTAAGCGCTTTTAGGGCTTCGACCGCCCTCTCTGGCGCAACCGGTTCCGCCCCGAGCTTTCGGGCCTCCGCGACAATCTTCAACCCATCGGTGCCCTTAAGACCGACGCGGCCACCCATTCCGGCGATTGGGTTGACAATCAGGCCCAGCTTAGCCACGTCTATTCCCGATTTTTACAATACATTCTCCAACTCAAAATAGGTTCGCGCGAGGCCTTCACCTCGTCCAGCCTGCCTATCGCGGTGGCAGTCGGGGCGGAGCGCGCGCGGTCGGGATCAGAACGCGCCTCCTCCGCTATTTTTTCAAGCGCCTCCACGAAGCGGTCCAACCCCTCACGGGGCTCGGATTCAGTCGGCTCGATCATCAGTGCCTCGGGGACGATCGGTGGGAAGTAGTAGGTCGGAGCGTGCATTCCGTAGTCCAACAGGCGCTTCGCGACATCGCGAGCGGTCACTCCGGTCTCGTCCTTCAAGGACTCGGCGCTGAATACTACTTCATGCTTGCAGGGGCCAGAGGCGTCGAACTTCAGGTCATAGCCCTTCACCTTGAGCAACTTGCGCATGATGTAGTTAGCGTTGAGCACGGCTGCCTCGGTCGCCTCCTCCAGACCCTCGGAGCCCATCATCAGGATATAGGTGTAAGCCTTCACGAGCACGCCAAAGTTTCCGTGAAACGCCTGAATTCTCCCCGTCGAGTCCGGCCGATCGTAATCTAAGTAGTATCGGTCTCGCTTCGCATCGTGCCCCACCAGCGGGACAGGCAGGAACTTTTCAAGGCCCTTCCTCACGCCGACCGGACCGGAGCCGGGACCGCCGCCGCCGTGAGGGGTGCCAAAGGTCTTGTGCAGGTTGAAGTGAACGATATCGAAGCCCATGTCACCGGGGCGGGTCTTGCCCATGATCCCGTTGAGGTTTGCCCCATCGTAAAAGAGCAGTCCTCCGGCATCGTGGACCACTTTGACCATCTCCTCGATCTCGTCCTCGAACAGTCCGAGAGTGTTCGGGTTCGTCAGCATCAGGGCAGCCGTGCGATCTGAGACCGTTGCCTTCAATGCATCGAGGTCCACCCGCCCGCGTTCGTTCGACGGGACTATGACGACTTGGTAGCCAGCCATCGCGGCGCTCGCCGGATTTGTGCCGTGAGCGGAGTCTGGGACTATTACTTGGGTGCGCTTCCCGTCGCCGTTCGAGCTGTGATACTTCCGCGCTATGAGCATGGCGAGGAATTCGCCGTGAGCGCCTGCGGAGGGATGGAGAGAAACGCGAGCAACCCCTGCAACCTCAGCTAGGGCGCGCTCCAGCCGATACATCAGTTCAAGAGCACCTTGAACCGTCTCTTCCGACTGATAGGGATGCAGGCTGCTGGCCCCCTCCAGACCAGCGAGTTCCTCACCTATCTTCGGGTTGTACTTCATCGTACACGAGCCGAGTGGATAAATTCCAGAGTCGACGCCGTAGTTCATCTGCGATAAGCGGGTGAAGTGCCTCGCCACCTCTGGCTCGGATAGCTCGGGGAGGTTCAGCTCGGTTCGTATCAATTTCTTTGGGATTTTGAAGGACTTCGAATGCTTTGATGGTAAGGAGTACCCAACGCGTCTTTTGTCCCCCAGCTCAAAGACCAAGGGCTCCAGCTTATCCTCGGCCCCCCACCTCGCCTGTCGATAGCCTGTCATTTGACCGCCTCCAGTATCTCGGCCGCCGCTTCGGCCAGCCTGTCTATGTCCTCCCT
>CAZKSL010000130.1:0-2069 GCA_964555495.1 Hadarchaeota archaeon (SeqCode) | reverse complement strand
GCTCCAAGAATGCCCTCACGCACGTCACTGCGAGTGGCCTCTGATGCGACTCCGGGATGAGGAATAAGGAATACTCATAACCCTCGCCATTTGTTGCGCCAGACTGGATTTCACCCACAACTTGGTCGGATCTCGCCTGGGCCAAACCAACCGCGCCCGCGCTCGGGGCTATCGCCAAAAGAACTAAAATTAACATCGCTCCGGCTAGGGGGACCAAGATCACTCGGCCCAAACTCCTGCCGGTTCCGCAATGCCCCTGGGAGAGGGGCCCGGAGGCTGGAGGTGATTTCCTCGGGGCTACCCTCATGCTGGGAAGGAGTGGGCCCCTCCCCGGAGCCTTGGTAGATCTACGCACGGTGCGCACCACGGTTTGGTGGTTCTCTGTAATTATTGGTCGGCTCTCCGCGCTTTTATCGGGTTTTAAAACAGTAAAATGTTTCAGACTTTTCCGAAACCTATTTATTTGGTGAAATATGGGGTTTTATCGATGAAAAAGAGCTACCGCGTGCTCCGCGAGATCCTCTACCAGGTCTACGAGCAGGGAGAGCAGTTCCTCAGCCAGAAGGCGATTTCGGAGGCGTGTGAAATCTCACTCGGCTCGGTCAACCCCCTGGTGACGAAGCTGGAAGGTATGGGGGCGCTCCAAAAACGTCCGCTCGGCTTCAGGGTGATCGACGCCAGGAAGATCCTGCTCTACTGGGCGAGCACCCGGGACCTAGCGAAGGACATCGTCTATAGGGCACACTCCCCCGAGCTCCCCCCCAAAATCGAGGAGGAGATGCCGGAAGGCGTGATTCGAACCGCCTACTCGGGGTACCGGGCGCGGTTCGAGGGCGCTCCGACAGACTACGGAGTCGTCCATGTCTACGGCAGGCCCGAGAGCGTGAAGCGAAGGTTCAAGGAGGAGGGCGATCCCAAAAACATTCTCGTCCTGAAGTCCGACGAGCATCTCGAGAGGTTGTCGAAGAATGGAGTCGCTCCCCTCGCGCAAATCTACGCTGATCTCTGGCAGCTGCCCCCGCCCGCGAACCGCTTCGTGGAGGAACTTGATCAGAAGCTCGAGGCAGTTGGGGTCGGCGGATTGGAGGGGATGATTCGCCGCGCGCAGAAGTAAAAAATGGTGGCCTGGCTGACCGCGAGAGATAGTCAAGCTGACCCCTAGACTTTTATTTTTTTATTTCACTACAAGGCCGCGGCCCTACCAACAGGCTCAGAAAGTTTTTACCGCTGGCGGTAATACGCGATCTGGGGAAAATGGCAATCAAGGACCCAAGGATAGTGGTGTTACCAATAATCGTCGTGGTAGGGGCAATTGGTACCTATATCCTAATAGGCAATCTTTTCCCTCAGGCGTCACTTTCACCTGCGAGAAATCTCACTGGGACGTGGGAAACGAGCTTTTCCACAACGTTCTACATTCAGACGGATTTCCAAACTGGAATCCTCCAAGACGTCGGCTCGGAGGACCGCGAAGTGACGTGGACGATCACTGCAGCGGGAAGCGAGAATGTCGTCAACATTGAGCAGACTTTCACATATTCAAATCGCCAGCTTGAGGACGGGTCGGGATACACTCCGGACATTCCACTAGACGATTATACAGGTGTAATCAGCTCTTCTTCTCTAACGGTCAAGGACGGCACCAGAGTTGTTGGACAGTTCACATTCACAGAGGATCTCATCAGCGGCACTTGGAGCGATGAATGGTCCCTGGCGTACTCACAAAAAGTTTACACGACGGCGAACGCCCTAAAATTAACGAGACAGTAGCACTGAGCGGCGCGGCGTTGCCCCATATTGATACAGCCCTTACAGGAAGACAGGGGATTAGTTTAACCGTGCCGAGTGGTAGCCCGGGGCGGATTCGAACCGCCGGCACCGGCTCCAAAGGCCGGTATGTTTGACCCCTACACCACCGGGCTCCGATAGAACTATGGCGCGAATATTCTTTTAATCATAGTATCGGTCGGGCGAAATCTTTAACGCTGGCGGGTCGGTTAAAAACTGGTCGCTTAGGATGGGCTGGGAAGAACTGCTGGACCAATATGGAAAGCTCGTCGACGATAGGT
>CAZKSL010000129.1:0-2156 GCA_964555495.1 Hadarchaeota archaeon (SeqCode) | reverse complement strand
TGTCTACGTGGGTGGTCGCCACCATCGGATCCCCGGGGACGAGAAAGGCGACTTTACCCGTCTTCGCGGCCTCCAAAACCTCGTCGGGATGCTGCTCCACGGCTTCCCGGTCAAGAAACTTGATCGGCTTGCCCAATTGACGTTCTAGCTCGGAGAGGTCGAGTTCGGGAACCAAGCTGGTGTAGAGTTCTGCATAGACGGCGTCGGCTTCTTTTGCATTCTCCAGCCCCTGGAGCGACAGCCCCTTGCCCTGAAGACCCAAGCCGATGAATGTCAGCATATGTTATCACAAACACTTAATTTTCCAATGATGGCTATATAATCCGGGGCCCGTGGCTCAACCTGGCAGAGCAATCGGCTCTTAACCGATCGGTTGGGGGTTCGAATCCCCTCGGGCCCGCCATTCCAACTTCTGTGAGATGGTCAAAAAGAAGAGGAGTTGATGCAACTGACCGAGGGAAAGAAGAGGAAGAGGGAAGGTCAAGTAAGGGATCTAGTAGAAAAACTGGAAAAGGGCGAGATCACTAGAGACGAAGTATTGGGGGAGATGAAGAAGAGAGAGCTGCACCATCACGCGGGAGAACCAATCCCGGGCATATTCAGTTTAACTGGAATAATGATATGGGCGATTCTATGTTTTTTACCCATTATCTGCGTGGCATTGGGCGTTGATTTCCCGGGAATTCCTTCAATTGTGATGCCCCTCGAAATAGCTTTTGCATCGTTGCTTTTTGCAGCTGTCGTGACTCCTCCATTATTTTACTCAGTTTATCTGAGGGAGAAGAGAAGCGAGACCGGAGACGAAAATATAGTGCTAGTCAAAACAGGGGCATACGGGATTGTCAGACATCCTGCGTCTTTGGCGGGGTTAATCTGGTTGCTTGCTCTACCAATAATTTTTAGTAGCTTTGTCTCGGATTTACCCTTCACCATATTATCGGTTTTTGGAGAAATGGCAGTCGTTGTCAGTACTTACCTACAAATTTGGCACGAGGAAAAAATTAACATTAAGAAGTGGGGCGACGAGTACCGGCAGTACATGGAGGAGGTTCCAAGACTTAATTTCTTCTTGGGATTTTGGAGACGGACCAAGAGGAGAAGGCGGCCAGGAGAAAGTTAACCACCCAATTTTCACTTATCGGCGCAGACGAAGATTTTTCCGCCCCTGCCGTCACTTGTACCAGTCTAGGCTCTGCTCGATGTAGGAAATGAACGATGATAGAAACTCCTTCATCTCTTCCCCAAGGCTCGTTTTGGCGACTAGGTCCTTCGCGGCCTCGGCGTGCTTTCTGGATTCAGCCTTCGCAACGTCAAGCGCCCCGCTCTTCCGGATTATCTCCCTCGCGGATTCGAGCTCCTCGCGCGTCAGGTTCTCCCTGCCCACGAGGCCTTTCAAAGTTTTCAGGTCCTTCCCGTCCGCCAGCTTCAGCGCGTGCACCATGTGAAGCGGCTTCTTTCCGTGCCTCAGGTCCCCGCCGGGCGGCCTCCCGTACTGTTCCTCCGAGGCGAATGTGTCTATGATGTCGTCCTGAATGTCGAACGCGTACCCCACGTGGGTCGCGGCCTCTTCGAGCAGGCGCCGGTCCTCCTCGGGCGCACCGGCTAGGATCGCCCCGGCCAAGATCGTGGTTCTGAACAGCGACGCCGCCCGCATCGACGCCATGGCTCGCCACTCCTCAACATCCGGCTCCCCGTATTCGAAGAGCATGTCAAGCACCTGACTCTCGTTCACCGCCCGATAGCCGTCCTCGAAGAGGCGCATGAGTTCGTTGACTCTGTCGTCGGGAAATCCTGAATCTCGGAAAGCCTGCAAGGCGAGAGCGAACATGGCATCCCCCACGAAGACGGCCGCCCCCTCACCGAAGCGCTCACCTTGTTCGGAGAATAATTTGTGGAAGGCCGCCTCGCCCCGCCTGACCTCGTCTCGATCGACCAAGTCGTCGTGAATCAGGATCGAGTGCCTGAAGAGTTCGACCCCGACGCAGACCCCTAGGATGCGGTCGTCGAGTTCGCCCGCGTAACCCTTGTAGGTCAGGAGGGTGCTGCAGGAGGCCAGCCGCTTCCCCTTGCGTAGCACGTACTCGTGAATTTTGGAGTAAAGCTCGCCAATGAATGGGTGGTAGCTCTCCCCCTTCTCGATCAGCCCAGTGAGGAAC
>CAZKSL010000128.1:0-2246 GCA_964555495.1 Hadarchaeota archaeon (SeqCode) | reverse complement strand
GGGCGTTAGATTGGTCAAAGAGATCGAGCCAAAGGAGGATTGCATGAAGACTCCGTATGCCACCATCGCCGTGGGCAATAGACCATATATCGTACACGACTGGGACCTGCGGCGACGCAACCTCGAATACCTATCGTCTTTGCAGGCGGATTACTTCGAACAGATCTCCGACAGCGTACGGGCCGAGCCCATAACGTCGAACTCGGCTCTCACGATAAGGTTGACTTACTTCCACGCCGTTGAGACCTTCTTCGCCCTCCTATTCGCTACCCTACAGGCGCCATGGGCGATAGTCGCTTGGCTTCAGCTCTACCGGACAAGTACGCTTCGCCAGCTCATCGAGGTCATTACGGCCGGCGACCGCGCGTTTCCCTACCTCAAGGTGGATTTCGAGAATCGTGGCTGGCCATCCGTGTCGGACCTGATCAACCAGTTCCGCGCCAAGGATCCGGAGGGGGCTGCCGGTGTGCGTGCCGGGTTCGCACAGTTTTGGAGGTATCTGTCAGCAGAAGTAGTAAGCGACCTGCACCAGTCGGAGTACAATCAGATCAAGCACGGCTTTCGCGCCACGCAAGGATCTTTGAGCATATCCATGCGCATGATAACTGAAGATGACAGTGGCAAGGTAGTCCGAGAGGAGGTGTTGCCGGGCGCAAAATGGGGCGCGGTGTTTTCCTCGGTCACGCCAATCAGAGGCGCCGGCAGCAACCAGTTTGCCCTCACCCGCCACGTTGTCAATTGGGACGTGAGTCAGATGATCGCTCGATTGTCCTTGCTGTCCTACTCCATCAACAATGTCAGATCGTTCGCGCGTATGCTCAATGGGGTTCCCGGTCACGAATGCGAGTTCCTCTCACCCGACGACGCTGATCTTTTCACCACCGCTCACACGCCTGGCATCGGCGTGGCGACTGGCAGCATTGATCGTCGGGTTGAATTCAAGGATATTGTTCAACTCGCGGACGACAAGCTCCTCGACCACTATCGGCAGAAGCTCCGCTTTGTGCCAAACCGGGGGGATTGACGATGTGTTGGAGCTGTCCTGGTGGCCGTTGGTCCATTCTCTACGGGACCAACCTAACACGTCTAAGGCCACCCCGAGTCAAGGGACAAATCTTCCCCTGACAACAATGCACACCCACGTGTGTGGAAGGATTTCCCTCCCGGTGGCCTTCAGGGCAGTTTCCCGCAACTTTGAGCATGGATTCAGAAGGCACGAGAAAACAAGTAGAAACCTACGTTTGTAGGGTCTGGGGGCAAAAAAACGTAAGTTGGAGCCCACAACCCAAGATCGCCGAAAAACTCCTGGTGCAGTGCTGCGCCCCTGCTTCTGGGGGAGATATGAGTGATGTCCGGAACCGCCGAAATCACTTCAGGGCTGTACAGCCTGAGCGGCCTGGAGGCAGAGTTGAGAAGTGCTCTGGTAGTTTGTAGAATAGGGAGACATGAGTGTGCCCATCTCCATAAAAATCCGGGCTAGAATCTGGCGCGTAAAGAAATGGTGGAATCTCACAGTGCGGCGGAACCGGCGATATGAAAGGGCTTTTGTCGATGGTACGGCTTTCCATCAAGCAAACCGTGATCACGATTTCCTTCTTGGTCTGCACCTGCTCAGGTTTGCAAGCAGAATCCGCTCATACGAGCGGATCTTTATTCGCATACCCGATGATGGACGCCTCCCGAACACCATGGACCGTGAAAATGTAAGTCTCCTCATCGGGGCTACGCTTTACGAGGGGCTCATGGCATTTAAAGAACTCCAGAACGAACTTCGAAAGTTGAAGTCCTTCAACGTTGTCCTTCCTGTCGTAAAACGCCTCAACAAGGCGCTCTCCTCGCCAAAGAGTGATTTGAACCCAGTACTAAAAGTAGTTCGCAACGATATCATGTTCCACTTTGATCGAGATATACTCCCAGAAGCGCTTTTGAAGGTCCGTCAGACTCCACCCTTTAATCTCCTCCTCGGAACGACCGGCCGTAATGCAGATATTGTTTATCCGCTTATCGAAGAAGCCCTTCTTTCCTTCATGATCTCCAAAGACACTGGTAGTGGGACCGACTTCGAAAAGTATGATAACCTGAAATCCAACATGCTGCGCTACGGAGAGGAACTCGTCCACGTGAACTCTAAGTTAGCGTTGGAACTCCTCGGGCCTTGGATTCAAGTCGAGAGGGCACCGCTTCAACACCCATCGTCCTAAGAATATGAGAAATACGAAAACCTCCAAGAGAAGGATGCATAACAC
>CAZKSL010000127.1:0-2264 GCA_964555495.1 Hadarchaeota archaeon (SeqCode) | reverse complement strand
GGGGTGCCTGCCGCAATCTGCGGCGCCGGGGCTGCCCCCGATGCGGGGGTGGTCGTTTGGGCGGAGCAGCTTTTGCGCGAATCGCAAGATTGAACGAGCGCAGGGCGGGGGGCGTGAACCATGAAGCGAGGAGAATCCTCGATTCATGGGGCGCGCCCCTCGCCGCGCGGGGAAGCGTAGAATAATCCTCATTCGATCGGGAATTTCTCCCCCTTTCCCACCCCCCCGCATCCCCCTGGGGGGACGGGAGGGGGGGAGCTTCTCGTTGCCCGAAGGGCTTGGACTTTTACAGCGGCGACCGATCAGAGAAAAGAGGAGGAGCGATGCCTGCCGGAAGACCGCCGAAGGGACTTGATCTGGTGGACGAACTCGAATCGTCGCCGGAATCGAAAGAGCGGTTGAAAGTGATACTGGAAACTGTAAGCGGCGGAATCTCGGTGGGCCAAGCCTGCGAGCGTCTAGGTGTGTCGGAGACTCGTTTCTACCAGATGCGCGAGGAAGCGCTTGTGGGCGCGGTGATAGGTCTGCAACCGAAGCCGCGAGGGCGTCCGCGGAAGCAGGTGGAGGTCGGCGAGGACGAGATCGAGGCGTTGAAGCGGGAAAATGCCGAGTTGCGTGAAGAGTTGGAGTTCGCTCGTGCTCGGACGGTCCTCGCCACGGCGTTTCCGCATCTGGTGAAGGATCCCGCGGATCAAAAAAAAAACGGATCCCAGGAAGGAGAGGCGGAAAAAGCGCAAGGCGGAGCGTGTCCGGAAGAAGAGGAGCGGCTGAAGGTCCCGTCGCGGGAGTCGCGCCGCCAGGAGAAGTTCGAGGAGCGGATGGAGGCTGCGGTTGCGGTGAAGGAATCGCGCCGGGAGAGGAGCCGGCGCCGGCGCCCGAAGCGTCGCGGGATAGTCGGGCAGAAGGAGCGGCGCGAAAACGAGCGGACGGTGCGCTCGATGGCGGTGGTCATGCTCCGGTGGGCCCTTGCCCACGGGAAGACCCTGAAAGACGCGGCGGAAAGGCTGCTCATGTCTCCTCGCACCCTGAAGGATTGGCTGAAGAAGTGGGTGAAGGGAAAGATGGAGGTGAAGGCCGTCGGGCGCAAGCCCGATCGCGGCGAAAGATGGAAGCGCGACCTCGCTTTCGCCCTTTTCGATCTGCTGGGCCCGGGGACGGGGATCCCGACGTTTCGTTCGTTGCTGCCGGAGATGAGCCGCGCCGAGCTGGAGGAGATCAAGGAACGCTACGTGAGGATCTACAAGTCTAAGAAGAAGATCACGTACCACATGCTGCGCTGGACGCGCCCCGGGGCCATCTGGGCCATGGACCACACCTGGGCACCCATGGCGGTTGACGGCGTGTTCGACCTTCTGCTCCTCGTGCGCGACCTCGCGTCCAGGGACATCCTCTCCTCCCTCCCGGTCGAGACCGACGACTCGGCAACGGTGATTTCTCTGCTGAGGGCCCTCTTCGCATGGCACTGGAAGCCGCTGGTGATCAAGTCGGACAACGGGTCGGCTTTTACGGCGCAGGACGTTCGCGATTTCCTGCGCGAGAACGGGGTGCATCTGCTGCTGAGCCCTCCCGAGACGCCCCAATTCAATGGTTCTTGCGAGGCCGGTTGCGGTTCTGTAAAATCGTATGCGTTCCATGAGGCGGCTCGGAATGATCGGCCACATGCCTGGACCCCGGATGACGTGGAGGCTGGACGATGCAGGAGCAACATCATCCCGCGCCAGGACGATCCCCGGGAACGCACACCGGACGAGATCTTCGAAGCCAGCGAACCCGTCTCGGACGGCGAGCGCGCGGCTTTCAACTTCGCCTATCTGCACAACGTGGAGGAAGTCCGAACGGAGCTCGAGATCGAGCCAGGCAAGATCCTATCAACCAAGGAACAGGACAGGGTCGACCGTCTCGCCCTGTCCCGCGCCCTCGTCGAGGAGGGTTTTTTATTTTTCCGGAGGAGGAGAATTACCCCAGTCATTTCCCGAAGAAAGTTCGCAAAGATTTCGCAGGGGTAACACAAGTGAGCCGGCGGAATTATTAGGCACATGCTATATAATAAATATTGACGATGAACATGTAACACTTAAAATCAGAGGAAAAGACTATACTGTAGGCAAAGGAAAAGTTACCTTTAAGTACCCGAAAGATTCGAACAAAAATCAGAAAATCGTTGTAGAAATCACAGTAGTAATATTTGGCTTGTATAAATTCGAAGGTGAGTCAGAAAAACTAACGGGACAATCTAAAATATCTTCAATAGCATCCTATGAATT
>CAZKSL010000126.1:0-2279 GCA_964555495.1 Hadarchaeota archaeon (SeqCode) | reverse complement strand
CTATGGGGGACTACGTGTTGCAGTTGAGGGACCGCACTGGCAACTGGATCCCGGTCGAGGGAGTCACGAGCGGCGGGGAGCAGACCTGTGCCTGCCTGACTCTGCGGATAGCGTTCGCCGTGGTACTGGCTCCCGCTCTTAGCTGGCTCGTGCTGGATGAACCCACTCACAATCTGGACGCCCAGGGCATCCGAGAACTCGCGGTGGTCCTCCGTGAGCGAATCCCGGGGATCGTCCGTCAGCTACTGCTGATAACCCACGAGGAGCGCCTGGAAGCGGCGGTCAGCGGGTACCTGTACAGGTTCTACCGCGACAAGAACCGAGACGAGCCGACGAGGGTGACGCAAGTTGCCACGGTGGAAGAATAACCACCCTCAAAGAAAAACCAGCGACACACGTGCCAGTTGGGGGCAACGCTTTGCTAGGTTAAATGCGCACTTTTAGGTAGGTTTTAAACAAGGGAGCCGCTCTTATTTTTTGGTTTCTATGACGCGAATAATCGCTTTCGCCTCTGGAAAGGGTGGGACTGGCAAAACCACAGTCGTCGCCAATTTGGGCACGGCGGCGGCGAAGCTCGGCAAGAAGACCCTGATTTTGGACGCCGATATACCTATGGCCAACCTTGGCCTTGTCCTCGGCATAGAGAGCCAGAAGGCGACCCTCCACGAGGTTCTCGCGGGTGAGGCAAAACCCACGAAGGCGATTTACACCGGGCCCGAGGGGGTGAAAATAGTGCCCTCCGGCATGTCGCTCAATGGTTTGCGAAGGGTGAGGCTTTCTAGGATGAGTAAGGTCGTGAAATCTCTGGCCCGCCGGAGGGACATACTGCTCATCGATGGACCCTCAGGATTAGGGCACGACGCCGTTCTCGCGCTAAAAATATCAAAGGAACTGATCTTGGTAATCACGCCGGATATCGCGTCTCTTTCGGATGCTCTCAAAACAAAGATCATCGCGGAGCATCTGCGGGTAAAACCGATAGGGGTAGTAGTTTCTCGCGCTACAGACGAGAACGCCGATATCTCTGAGGAAGAGATAAAATCGATGCTCGAGCTCCCGATACTGGCAGTAATCCCCGAGGATCCTGAAGTCCGCAGGTCGGCTTCTTTCGGTGAGCCAGTCGTGACAAATAAACCGAAATCACCTGGTGCCGAGGCTTTAATGGAACTCGCCAAGAAACTTTTTGTTGAAAAAAAGGGCTAGCTATTATCCCAATGCCGCCAAGCTCCTCAGAGACCAGCAGTCCGATGTACGGGGCTATTCGCGAAGCCTGAGGACCTCGTCGATGGCCCCCCTTACCCCCTCTCCGTGAGCGCCCTTGGTTACCCGGACGTTGGCTCTTTTCACCGACTCGTGGGAATTTGCTGGGGCGAAGCCAAGACCAGCGGCCTCAAGCATCTCGACGTCATTTGGCGCGTCGCCAATGGCAGCAATTTCCTCCATCGATATCCCAAGTAGAGACGCGACTTCCCTGAGGGCGCCTCCCTTATTCACGTCTGGGTTCCTGATATGGATTGCAAAGCCTGAGTCTACCGCCACTAGATTTAATCCCTCCTCTTGGAAGACCTCCATTGCCTGTTCGGCGGTTATCGTGCGCTCGAGCGTCCGACCTGCTAGGCGCATACGGGAAGTCCAAGTCTCTTCGATGTCAAACTCCTTTCTGAGAGCATCCAACCCCCGATCGGCTTCCTCGGTACTCCCAAGGACGTGACGGCGCTTATTCGTCTTATCGAGGATCACTCCTCCATCCTCAGCGATGATGGGGCCGGAGGTCCCAAGCAGGATCGATACCGCCCCAGCGAAACAAAGCGCGTTGCCCGTTGCCAGAGCGACAGGCAGGCCTGCACTCTCGGCTTTTCTAATCGCGTCTACGGCCGCGACATCCAACCTTCGGTCCTTGTAAGTTATCGTGCCATCTATGTCTATGGCTATGAGCTTGATCAAGAGCCCCACCAACTCAGTCCCTGATCCCCTCTTGGACGATCATGAATACTGACTCACCCTCGGGCAGCTCGGGGCTGTCGACTACGCGCGCAATACGCCTGTTCCCCTTCGACTTCCTCAGGTAGATCCTGGTGGTCGCGGAGTGCGCGAGCACGTGACCTCCAATCGGGTGAGTTGGGTCTCCGAAAAACGTGTCGGGCCTGGCCTGCACTTGGTTGGTAACGAAAACTGCCACATTATTGAGATCAGCGATTCGGTGAAGGGTCAGGAGGTGCTTGGCGAGCTTCTGCTGCCGCGGCGCGAGAGTCTCCCTCCCGATAAACTCTGCCCTGAAG
>CAZKSL010000125.1:0-2282 GCA_964555495.1 Hadarchaeota archaeon (SeqCode) | reverse complement strand
TTAAAGGACTACTTGGGGAGATAGGTTGCACCTCACAAAGGAGCAGAAACAGATTCTCGCGGGGGGGCAGGGAAAGGTCCTCGAGCGGATGTTCAGGCTCCTCGTGCGGCTGGGCGACATCTACGGCGCGGATCGCATGATTCCCGTAGGCTCCGTCCAAGTCGCTGGCGTCTCCTACAAATCGATTGGCGACCCGGGATTGGAGTTCTTGAATGACTTGGCGAGCAAAGGCGCGAAAGTTCAAGTCCCCACCACTCTGAACCCTCCCGGCATGGACCTCGTGGACTGGAAGGAACTTGGTTTCCCGGAGGACTTCGCCGAGAAACAGCTGCAAATAATGGATGCCTTCAAACAAATGAGGATAATGACGACTGCCACTTGCACCCCGTACCTAGTAGGTAACCTCCCGCGCTTCGGGGAGCACATCGCGTGGTCTGAGTCCTCCGCCGTCTCGTTCGCGAACTCGGTAATCGGCGCACGGACCAACCGGGAGGGAGGACCATCCGCGCTAGCCGCCGCGCTTTGCGGTGTGACCCCAAACTATGGGTTGCACCTCGATGAAAACCGGAAGCCGAATGTCGCCGTGGAAGTCGACGCTGACCCCAAGTCCAATGCAGACTTCGGGGCCCTTGGCTGGTACGTCGGGGGACAGGTCAAGAAGGGGATTCCATACTTTAAGGGAATCAAGGACGCGAATACTGACCAGCTCAAGGCACTTGGCGCTGCCATGGCGGCGTCCGGAGCGGTGGCCCTGTACCACGCAGAGGGGCTGACGCCAGAGGCGAGCCTTATGGACCCCAAGGGGCTGGAGACCATTGAAGTCGGAAAAGGGGAGCTAAAAGGGGCCCGCGAAAAGCTGAACACTGGAAAGAATCCCGACATAATAATTCTCGGATGCCCGCACGCCTCCCTCCGCGAGATTGCGGCACTCGCTCGCAAGCTGGAGGGGAAGCGGCTCAAGAAACCAGTTTGGATATGCACCTCACGTGTCACAAAGGAGGCTGCAGATCGAATGGGTTTGGTCGGGGCGATAGAGAAGGCCGGCGGGAAAGTGGTCGCCGACACCTGCACGGTCGTCTCACCGATCGAGCGGATGGGGTTCAAGTGCACGGGCGTGAACTCTGGCAAGGCCGCGAGCTACCTACCTGGGTTCTGCAAACAAGAGGTCGTCTTCGGAGATCTTGACGAGTTACTGGAGGAAGTTAGTTGAAAGGTAGAACGATCAGCCCAGGAAAGGCGAAGGGGGGAGCCTTGGTCTCAAAGGAGCCCATTGGTTTTTATGGGGGTATAGACCCGAAGACTGGCTCAGTAATCGAGAAGGGCCACGAACTCGAAGGCCAGAATGTCAAAGATAAAGTTCTGGTCTTCCCCTGCGGAAAGGGCTCCACGGTAGGATCCTACGTGATCTATGGACTGAAGAAAAATGGAGTCGCCCCGGCGGCAATCGTCAACGAGGAGACCGAGACCATCGTTGCGACCGGGACTATCTTGGCCGCCATCCCCTGCGTCGACGGGATTGACATCGGGAAAATCAAAACCGGGGATGTGTTGAAGGTAGACGCGGACGAGGCGACGGTCGAGGTCGAGTGATGTGACTGGGCCAGCTGAGAGCAAGATAGAGATTCCCGCCCGGGTTTACATTCACAAGCGCGACCCGGCGACGCGTTCGAAGATCCCCCACATCGACATCGAATCACCAGTGCTGAGCGAAATCATCAAGCCCAAAGAGGCCACCTTCGCGAGTGGGAAACGAGGCGGAGCCTTCATCGGGCTGAAGCGGGAGATGCTCGACCGACTTGAGCGAGTTCTGGAGAAGCTCGAGAAATAACTGATTCTTTGGTCTCATCCAAAATTAAAAAGAAAAAAGATTGCCACGCTCTCGGTCTGTCCCAGAATCGCCTGAACCCAGAGACTGTAAAGACCGGCACCTCGGACGATTAGTACCGGCGGGCTGAACACGTCGCCGAAGCTTCGTGCTTACACCCCCGGCCTATCAACGAGGTCTTCTGGCCTCGGTCCTCGTCCTGGCAACCGTGACCGTCACCGGTCCCGGCGCCTTTCAGCCTGCCAAGATCGGGCGCCTATTTTCGAGAGCCGCTTCGGCCTTAGATGCTTTCAGGCCTTATCGGCTGGCGCGTAGCTGCCCGGCTCTGCCCTATCGGACAACCGGTACACCAGAGGCGCCGGCGGCCTGTTCCTCTCGTACTGAGGCCACCTTCCCCTCAGACACCCAACACCCCCGAAAGATAGCATCCGACCTGTCTCACGACGGTCTAAACCCA
>CAZKSL010000124.1:0-2358 GCA_964555495.1 Hadarchaeota archaeon (SeqCode) | reverse complement strand
GGATACGTCGAACAACCGGGCGAGCAGGGGGGTGACGGTCGGACCCCCACCGGTGGAGCCGGACCTGACTCTGATGGAGTATGATATCCGCTTCCCAACTCTGGCTTTCAGCCCCGCAATCTCTCCGATTGGATCATCGCGTTCAGGAAAAAACGCCTCCGGACCCATCCAGCAGGCGATGACCCTGAGGCAGGTAATGAGATCAATCAGGGTGGACGTCCACAATGTCGGGCAGACCAGCGCCACCTGTGACGTCAAAATATATTACGACGAGAAAACTTCTGAAAAGTTAATCGAGAACTTTTCCGACATCTTCGTGGAGGCACTGAGCGACAACTATGTCCAGACCTCCTGGTTCATACCTG
Organism: Hadarchaeota archaeon (SeqCode); assembly: GCA_964555495.1. Classification (GTDB taxonomy): domain Archaea; phylum Hadarchaeota; class Hadarchaeia; order Hadarchaeales; family JAGGTB01; genus CAZKSL01. Next base: position 1,993 of record CAZKSL010000124.1, on the reverse strand, counting down.
AGAACATCTATGGGGATCACACTGTCTATGCTGTGATTGAAAGCGTGGTGCCGTCTGACAATGACCCTCAAAACAACGAGGCGAGCAGAGACGTGTCGCTGCCCTCTAAGATGGGGACTGGAGACGTGGCCATATCCGATGATGACATCACCTTCTCGGACAACGAACCCTCAGCCGGCAGCGAAATCAACGTCAACGCGGCCGTGTATAACACCGGCGTCATTGACGTGGAGAACGTGATGGTCGTTCTTTACGTAGACAACATGCCAGTCGGTCTAGATACCATCCCATATATCCAGCAGGGATCTGAGAACTCGGCTTCGATTCCATGGAAGGCTGAGAGCGGAGAGCACGTGATCAAGGTAAAAGTGTCATTGGAGGATGTCGAGGAGTCGAATTACACGAACAACACCGCGACCAAGTCCATTTCAGTGAGAGAAGTGAGCTTGTTCTTCCTGTGGCTGGCACTCGCCATAGCCGCGGGGCTGGGTTCCGGGTTCGTGTTCGCGAAAATCAGAAAAAGGTGACCGCACAGCATTTCGGGGAGCACGATGGAACTCCTAGAGAAATATCGGGATAGGGACATGGCGACCAGGGTCGTCGATGCAATACGAGAGATTGCACCCAAGAGACCTCTAAAACTCATGCATGTCTGTGGGACCCACGAGTTCGCGATAGTCCACCACGGGCTGAGGGATCTCCTGCCTGAAAACATCGAACTCATCTCCGGGCCGGGATGTCCGGTCTGCGTCACCGCCGCGAGGGAGATAGATGAAGCGGTCGAGTTGGCCAAGCGCGAAAAGCTCGTTACCACCTTCGGAGACATGTTCCGCGTCCCGGGGAGCAGTACCTCGCTGGCCGATGCTAAGACCGATGGGGCCGACGTAAGAATAGTGTATGGGATAGCTGATGCAGTAAAGACTGCGCGAAAGAACCCGACACGCGAGGTGATACATATCGCGATTGGCTTCGAGACTACTGCTCCAACCACGGCGGCAGAGATTTTACGAAAGCCGCCCGAGAACTTCAGCCTCCTCACCTGCCACCGGCTGATCCCTCCGGCTATGGAATTTTTACTGAACTCCGGGGAGTCGAAGATTGACGGGTTCATCTGCCCGGGCCACGTCTCGACCATCATCGGGTCTAAGCCCTACAATCCCATCAGCAAACGCTTCAAAGTCCCGCAGGTCGTGGCCGGGTTCGAACCCATCGACGTGCTGCTCGGCGTGCTCATGCTCCTGCGCCAGATTAAAGACGGGCGCGCCGAGGTCGAGAACCAGTACACGCGCGCGGTAAGGCCCGAGGGAAACGAGGTCGCGCAGCGAAAGATGCGGGAGGTCTTTGAAGTCGTTGACAAGCCCTGGCGCGGTTTTCCGGTTATACCCCAATCGGCCTTGAAGCTTCGGGAGGGATTTGAGCGCTACGACGCGCGGAAGCGGTTTGACATCGAGGTAGGGGAGGCCCCAGAGTTCGCGGCCGGTTGCAGGTGTGGGGAGGTTCTGCGGGGCCTGATAAAACCGCCAGAGTGCCCGCTCTTCCTAGAGGCCTGCACGCCCGACTCCCCGCACGGGCCCTGCATGGTCTCCTTCGAGGGCACCTGCTCCGTGTGGGCCAAGCACGGAGGAAGGTAACCACCGAAAAGGTCATTATTCGTCCCCCGCAACTCTAGTAAAAGGTGGCTCGAATGCGCCCTCGCACCAGGCTTCGCAAGTTCGGCGGCAAGTGCCCGGAGGTGGCGTCCAGACCGGTGGGGATCAACGAGTGCGCTCCCTGCCCTCACTGCATCTGGATCGACTTGGAATCGTCGCAGGTGAGGTGCGCATTCAGGGCACGAGCCTACTGGTTCTAGCAAGCGAGCTTCTCGTATTCCTCATCGTTGAACCAGTAGTAGCGCTGGACCTCAACGTGCTCATGAGTTAGGTAGTAGTCGAACGGTGGAGTTTGATGGCCCCGAGTGCTGGGCTCCAGAGGTAGCCACTTACCTCCATACCAC
>CAZKSL010000123.1:0-2421 GCA_964555495.1 Hadarchaeota archaeon (SeqCode) | reverse complement strand
GGTTGGGGCCGTGCTGTTCATGAACTGGGTCGCCCTGAGCCACTATCATGTGGGGGCCGAGGTCTTCGGATTGGGGGCCTCTGGGGCTATTGGAGGTCTGATGGGGGCCTGCCTGCTGGGCTTCCCTCTCGCCCGAATACCATCGCTCTTTCTTTGGATCTTCCTCTGGTTCCTGACCCCGCTCATGGGGTTCTGGGTATTTCTCATCTCGGGAATACTCTTCCTTACCCTCATAGTCCACACCATTAACATCAAAATCCCGGCAATAGTATTCCTCCTCCTCTGGTTCGTGGAACAGTTCTGGTTGATGACTGCGGCGGTACACCCATCGGCCTGGGCCCACTTGGGCGGCGTCCTAGTCGGCGGGTTGCTTTACCTGGTCATGAGGAAGAAGGAAGCGTTCAGGGAGCGGCAGGATGATACGGAGATTGGAGACTGGGAGACCATCCGCGCAACATCCACCTAGACCCAAAAACATGGCTAATCAAACGTTGCCGTGGCAATAAATCAGGCTAAAATCCCCTTCGTCCGGGAAGAGAATAGGAAACCGCTATCGCCCAGCTCACGCCCAAAATCACGCCTGCCGCGAGCGAGACTGCCAGTGTCGCGAGGCCACTGACGAGATATACTCCCGCACAGGCCAGGCCGATTACTACTATCATAATAGCAATGGCGATAGAGCTGCTCCCGCGAAAAATGTAAGTACCTAAGGCGCCGAGACCCGCGAGCAAGAGTGCCCAGCCAGTTGCTACCAGTGATATGTATCCAAACGCTGCTAGCAGGATGAAAATAAGGGTTACAACGCCCGCCTGAATACCAGCTATTACTCGGCCCATCCCTGCGCGCCCCATATATCTTTACCCGTCATGAGATTTGATAATTGCGGTGGCGCGGGAGCCAGACGCGTTACTCGACAAGCGGGATAACTTCCTTCAGGATGTAATCAGAGAACTCATCTATCGCGGCCTTGCTGAAGAGAGTCACCACACAGTTCCGCGTGACCCCGACCACGAAGTGACGCTTCTGGACCTCAAAGACCGCGTACCATATCTTCCCGTGCTCGAGGTAATTATGGTAAAGCTTTGTGTCGGCGAGCCCCGACCCGGCGAGAGCAAGTTTTCCCACGTCAGGGAAGTCCACATCGTCGAACCAAATGAGCTTCGTGGCGCGGGGGTTTGACTCGTGAAGCTCGCGCAGGGTCTCGTGGGTGATCTTTGCCTCAACTATCTCTCCTGACTTGATGAATATGATTTCGCTGAGCTTGTTCGCCACGTAATTGGTGAGTAATTTTTTTACGCCCCGGGCCTTCGATGGGGCGATTGCGACGAGAAACGTCCTCTCCTTGAACTGCCTAATCCAGAAGGGTACCTCCTCCGTGACTAGGGTCTCGACCTCCCCGCGCTTGTAGTATCGGCTAAGCACGAAATCGCGGGCCAAAATCCCCGAGAGGCGGTTTGCCTCAAGCTTCAGTTCCAAAATCTCAGTCGCGAGCTTTTTGCTCTTTTCCCCAAGCTTATAGGGCTCCTCCTCGCGAAAATCTTTGAGTTTCTGGGCGATTAGACCCAAGTCGGCGCCGCCCTTTACCTCAAATACTTTGGCTGCCAAGACCATTATTTGCCCCCTACACAGTTTCACGTACCAGATTTTAAAATTGAGGAGCGACAGATTTAAAACGGAAACTGTTAGGAGAGGGGTAAACATGGTGGAAACTGCGAACTCTGGGACATCAATCAAGGAAATAATCCTAGAGAATTTCATGAGCTACCAGTATGCTCGGATCCCCTTCAAACCGGGACTAAACATCATCTGCGGCCCAAATGGCGCTGGAAAATCGTCCATCCTTCTCGCGCTGGCGGTCGCGCTGGGCCAGACTTATACTGAGCGCTCGCGGAAGCTCAGTGATCTAATCCGGCGAGGTGAAGACATGGCCCGGGTGAGCGTGGTCTTCGACAACTCCTCCGAGGATGGGCGCCGTCCGATCCAGAGCGTTAAGTCCGACGCCTTCGTCCTCTCGCGCTACATGAAGAAGGACGGGACTTACTGGCACGAAGCGAACTACCGCACCGTGACGAAGGGGGAGGTCCGCCGAACCCTCTCGAGACTTGTCGTGAACCCTGATAACATGCTCATCGTCATGCACCAGGGCATGATTGACCTCTTCAGCGCGATCGACGCCCAAGAGCGCCTGCGAATAGTCGAGGAGGCAGTCGGGCTTCGCGAGTACCGGGAGCGAATCTTCGAGGCACGGGAAAAACTCTCCCACACCTTGAGCGAAGAGGAATCTATCAAGAACCTGCTCGAGAAGGCGACCGAGACCCTGAAGTACTGGGAGGGGGAGTATCAGCGCTACCAGCAAAAAAGGAGACTCGAGGGCAGGAGGGAGAGACTCGAGCGGGAGTACGCCTGGTCGAAGTGGGAGAA
>CAZKSL010000122.1:0-2425 GCA_964555495.1 Hadarchaeota archaeon (SeqCode) | reverse complement strand
TAGTAGCGGTCCCGATAGCTGTGACTCCCAAGGTTGTGGTGGAGGTATCAAAGCACCTGAAGCCCAGCTCCCTGTTGATGGACGTGGCCTCCGCCAAGACGGACGTGATTGACGAAATGCGGAAGCTCGACGTGAAGTTCGAGCTAGTATCACTCCACCCGCTCTTCGGCCCGGGCGCCAAGAGCATCAAGGGGCGGATTTTCGTCTCGGTGCCGATTAGGCCTGGGAAGATCTATCGAGAATTCAGACGACAGTTGAAAGATCTCGGGGCGAAAGTTGTAGAGATGAAGGCCGACGATCACGATCGCTTGATGGCGATCACTCAGTGTATGACCCACTTCGTGTTGATGACGTACCTCTCGGCGCTCAAGTCTATGAAAAATGCGAAGCGGGCGGAGAGACTCCAGACTCCGATATCGTCGAGCCTGTTTGAACTGGCGCAGGCGTTTCTCGCCACGAGTCCGGATATGCACGGTGAGCTTCAGGTGCAAAACAAGTATGCATCGATAGCCAGAAGCGCGATGCTAGAGGCATGTCGGTCACTCGACGTTGCGCTGAAGGCCGGAAACGTCAAGGCGCTTCGGGAGATATCTGAGGATGCGCGCCGTCTGATAGGTTCGGCTAAAACCCGCGCCGCTTACAAAAAACTGTACGAGGAGGAGGAGGCTTGAAAGTCGGAATCTTGGGTCCGCGGGGAACCTACGCCGAACTCGCGGCTCGCTCCAACTTCGGCGATGATGTCGAGGTAGTGCCATACTCGCTGATTACGCAGGTCGCGGAAGCTGTCATGAAGGGTGAGGTCGACACGGGGGCGGTCCCCGTCGAGAGCCTGCGGGAGGGATCAATCGGTGAGACGCTCGACGCCCTCGCGTGGCTCGACGTCAAGATTTGCGCTGAAGTCGTGGTCCCCGTCTCCCACTGCCTGCTGGGAGTCCCCGGGGCAAAGCTCGATGAAATCAAACAGGTGCTCTCCCACCCTCAGGCGTTGGCCCAGTGCCGGGATTTCTTGAGAAAGAACCTCCCGAGGGCCGAACTCATCGAGATGACGAGCACCGCGAAGGCCGCTGAACAGGTGGGGAAGCTCAAGCAAGCACACATGGCCGCAATCGGCTCGAAGGCGCTGGCCGATGCATATGGACTGGAAGTGCTGCGAGATGACATCCAGACGGGAGAGAAAAACGTCACTAGGTTCCTCTGCTTGGCGAAGGAGGACAGCGAACCCACGGGTGAGGACAAAACCTCTATCGTCTTTTACACCCGCGAGGACCGGCCCGGGATCCTGTATGAAATCCTCAAAGAGTTTGCGGCCCGTAAGATGAACCAAACCAAAATAGAGTCGAGGCCCTCAAAGAAAGCCTTGGGTGACTATCTATTTTTCGTCGATTTCGAGGGGCATCGCGAGGACGACAAGGTAAAAGAGACTTTGAATGCCCTGAAGCCGAAGGTCGCGACGCTGAAGCTGTTGGGTTCATATCCCAAGCGCTTTTAGCCTATCTTCGTCCCCAGATTGTCCATCAGCTGCCTCATCGTTGGCACGTCGAACTGTCCCGGCGCAGCCGCCTCATCGGCCGCCGCGTACGCAATGGGTGAGCCAAAGAACGGCGCCGCTATCCGAGAGAACCTGCCAGCCTCGCCCATCGCGAAAGCCACTACTGGAACATCCACCGTGTTAGGAGCGTGAACGAGGAAATCAAGCATTCTCAGGGCGTCGCGCGGCTCCTTCGCAAAACCCACGAGCTTTGCCATGTCACAGCCGACCTTAGCCATCTGACGGGCTACCTCGATTAGAGCTTCAACGGGCGGGACTCGGTTAAAATCGTGATGAGATATCATCACGCTTGTCCCGGCTTTTTTGGCAGATCTCAACACCTCGTCCAGCTGCTCCTTGGATGTCGAGAGTTCGAGGTCCACGCACGCCGCGCCCTGAGCAATGGCCTCAAGCAGGGGTTTGATGCGCTCTCGCTCCTCTCCCCCAAAGTGACCGCCCTCTCGATCAGCACGGTTCGTCACTATCATCGGCACGTCCTCGCGGAGCAAGCGCTGCCACTCCCCCAAGTCGCGCAATTTGTCCAGCCGGAGTTCGATCAAGTCAGCGCCCTGCCTGAGGGCTCGATCGACAGCGGCGTTCATGACACCCAAGTCCTCAGCAATTACCGATCCACAGATGGCTGGAGCTGGCAGCTTATGTTTACCAAGCTTAAGCATCGAATCATCTCTCGACGAGCGTCTCATCTACCTTGACGCCGAAGTGTCGCCCGCCACGTTCTACGTGTGCCAGAACCTCGTCCCCAGGTTTCAGCTGGGTCACAGAGACGGGCTTTCCACCTTTATCGACAAGGTTTATTGTCTCGGCATTCTGTACGAGCGTCTTGAGCTTCTGCCCTTCGTGCTCCGCCTCAATCAAGAGGAGAGGACGACGCTCAAT
>CAZKSL010000121.1:0-2430 GCA_964555495.1 Hadarchaeota archaeon (SeqCode) | reverse complement strand
GGTAGATATCGACAAGCCATACAGCATTGATGAGAATCTCTGGGGCAGGTCGATTGAGGGGGGAAAGCTCGAAGATCCCAAGAACGCGCCGCCCGAGGACATTTTCACCCTCACCAGTTCGCCGTCGAAGGCCCCATCCAAGCCCCGCGTCGTGGAGATTGGGTTCAAGGCCGGCGTGCCAGTGACCCTAGATGGCAAGCGCCTCGGAGGCGCAGCGCTGATAAAGAAACTGAATGAGATTGCTGGCAGGCGCGGAGTGGGAAGAGTGGATATAGTGGAGGACCGCATCCTCGGCTTAAAGTCGCGCGAAATCTATGAGGCCCCCGCGGCAGTCGTGCTAGTTCACGCACACAAGGCGCTCGAGCAGCTGGTCCTCACGCGGGACGAGCTGAGGTTCAAGGAGATGGTGGACGAGACTTGGTCTGACCTGGCATACTCCGGACTCTGGTTTGATCCACTGCGCGAGGACTTGGATGCTTTCATTGACCGAACTCAGGAGCGCGTGACTGGGAAGGTCGTGGTAAAGTTGGACAGGGGCAACCTACGGGTGGTCTCCAGGAGTTCACCATCAAGTTTGCACGACAAGGAGCTAGTGTCGTTCGAGCGCTTCGGCTTCGATCAGCGCGAGGCGGTTGGAGCCATCAAGTTTCACGGACTCCAAGGGAAAATTCTCAGGAAGAAGAGGGGTTAGGAATGCTGCGTAAGGGTCGCTTTGGGAGGAAAATGGATCCAACGGCAAGTGAGTACACCTCGTCAATTTGGGACGACGTGCTAATTTTTGACCAGGTGGTGCAGATAAACGCGGCGCACGCCCTAATGCTCGAGGATCGAAAAATCCTGAAAAAATCCGACTCCAAGAAGATCCTCAAAGCGCTCTCAAAACTACAGAAGAAGGGCATCAACGCCCTAGACCTCAAGCCTGAACTCGAGGATGTGCACATGGCGGTGGAGAAATACGTGGCTGACGAGGTTGGCAAAGAGGTCGGGGGAAAACTGCACACGGCCAAGAGCCGAAACGATCAAGTCGCGACAGCCATCCGGATGGCTTTGCGTCAGGAGGTTCTCGATATCCAGGGGGAGACCCTCAGCTTGGTTAGCAACCTATTGAACCTTGCCGGTCGACACACTAGAACTACAATGCCCGGCTATACGCACCTCCAGGTCGCCCAGCCCACCACCTTCGCCCACTACCTAGTTGCATACTCTCAAAGGTTCTCCCGGGACGTCGAACGCCTCAGCCAGGCCTACGGGCGGACCAACCTCTGTCCGATGGGCGCCTGCGCCTTGGCCGGCACTGGGTTCTCGATCGATAGGAAGCAAGTAGCCGATTTCTTGGGATTCGACGGGGTGGCCGAGAACACCATGGACGCGGTCGGCTCGCGTGACTTCGCGCTGGAGGTAATGTCTGGTCTTTCAATTTTGATGTCAGGCCTGGGGAGGCTAGCGGAGGAGCTTTTGCTCTGGAGTTCGTCGGAGTTCGACATGATCGAGGTCCCAGATGAGTTCGCTTCGACGAGCAGCATCATGCCCCAGAAAAAGAACCTGGTCGTCGCGGAGATAGCGCGCGCGAAGGCCAGCCGCACGATTGGGGAGCTCGCTGGGGCTCTTGCCCTGATGAACACTCTCCCACAATCCTACAGCTTGGACCTGCAGGAACTCACACCCCTGCTATGGGACGCCGTGGATCAGACGAAGTCGACTTTGAAGGTTATGTCCGGCCTCGTGGGCGCAATTAGGCCCAAGCCAGATGTTATGAGCAAGCGCGCGGAGGCAGGGTACGCGACGGCAACCGATCTCGCCGATGCCCTAGTCCGGAATGCTGGGCTTACCTTCAGGGACGCTCACGCGGTCGTCGGAAGGCTCATGATGGATGCCTCCAAGAAAGGCAAGTCCTTGGGGAAGCTGACTATCGCTGACCTGCAGACCGCGAGCCGCAAGGTCATCCGCAAGAAAGTCAAGATTGATGAGGGGAGATTCGAAAAAGCTCTGAGCCTCGAGGAGAGCGTGAAGGCTCGAGATCTGCCCGGTGGGCCAGCCCCGAAGGCGATTAGGAGGCAGATAAAGGGGCTCACGCAGACGATGAAGAAGGAGAAAAAAGTCGTGGTCGAGCGGAAGAGAGCTCTCTCGAAGGCGGAGAAGAACTTGTGGAGCAAGGTAAGGAGGCGAGCACGTTGACGATTTCAGCGGCAGTGATAGGTGCTTCGGGTTACGCCGGGGGCGAACTTCTAAGAATTCTCGTCAGCCACCCTAAGGCGAAGCCCGAGGCAGCATACGACATCAAGAACGTCGGCAGGCCCGTACATCAGATTCACCCAAATCTTCGCGGGTCAGTAGAGCTGACGATAGATGAGCCCAACTACGACGAGATTAGTGGTTCCTTCGATGTCGTGTTTGTCGCGACGCCCCACGGGGTGGCGATGAATTTTATGC
>CAZKSL010000120.1:0-2480 GCA_964555495.1 Hadarchaeota archaeon (SeqCode) | reverse complement strand
TCGTCTGGCACGAGTTCTGCTACATTTACATCGAGGAGATCAAACACCGCCTGTACGAGAGCGACCCAGATGCCGACGCCGCCAAGTATGCACTCTATCAAGTTCTCTGGAAGATCACCAGACTACTCGCTCCCTTTGTGCACCACTTCTCCGAGGAGATATACCAAGTCCACTTTGCCCCCAAACACCCGCAGGAGAGCGTCCACTTGACCGAATGGCCGGGCGTTGATGAAAGATTCATCGATGAGGCAGCCGAACAAATCGGCGCAATCGCCAATGAAGCAATAAGCGCAATCCGGCAGTTCAAATCAGATCGGGATATGCCACTAAACGCCGAGCTCCCGGCCGTCGAAATCTACACGGGCGACTCTAAGGTGGCTGAGAGGTTGAATCAGGTGCGCGGGGACATCGCGGGGACGGCGAAGATAGGGGAGCTAAACATCAATATCGGAGAATGCAAGCCCGCCGGAAAGGGGGCCGAAAAAATCGACGTCCCTGAGTCAGGGCTGACGCTCTTAATCTCGGTCGGTTAGGGGCCGTTCGCAAAGTACGATTAACCGGCCATGCTGCTTAAAACGAGCATAACTATAACTGCCACAAAGAGCACGACGAGAAACACCGTGCTGAGGTTCTTCCTCTTTTTGAGCTGATCCTGGTGCTGCTTGAACACCTCCTCGCACTCCTTCGAGCACAGGAACTTATCCGCGGGCGTCACCTTGCCGCAGACTATGCAGTGCTTGTGATCTTCGGGTTCGGCCACTCAGATTACCTCGACAGAATCGTAGTCCCGCTGTGCCCCTCACCTTTTAAAACTTTGGGTAGGCGCCTGATTTCTCTCCTTCCCAGCACGAGGGTGCGCAGACGCGAGCGCTGGATAATCTTGGCCGCAAGCGGGTCAACCACCGCGGCTACTCCTGGCCTTATCCTTGTCCTGCTCACCAGATTTACTAAACTAGAAGCTTTCATTTGCTCCCTCTTCTTGGCCTTCGAGCTGCGCTTCGGATCGGAAGTGTAGACGCCTCCCACATCCACGAAATAGATCAAGAGGTCCGACTTGCTTGAGTCCGCGAGTCCCGCCGCGACAGCATCGGTCGTCTGCCCGGGAGCGACCCCACCCATTACCGGAATCTTTCTCTTAAACATCGCCCTGATGGCGACCTCAAAACTTTCGAGTGGGCTTGGCTCGGCCACGTCGCCCAATGCAGATGCCAAGAGCTGCGCGTTCAGACGCGTGACTTCTATACCAATGGAATCACAAATCCTGTCCGATGCACCGAGTTCGCGAGCTGCATCGATGAGTTTGCGGGATATCCCACCTCCTCCGACCACAGCCAAAATTTCATGTCCATCAGATCTTAGTCCCCGGAGTACACGTGCTGTCTCTCGAATGAGTTCAACCTTAGGAACTCTCGGTGCGATAATTGACCCGCCAAAACATAACGTCGCCCTCATACCGCCACCAAGTGCTCGTAGGTGGCGAGGCGCTATAAACCTTGACAGTTAGAAAGGTAGTTGGAGATGCAAATGACGATGGAAAGCCGGAAGCGCTACCAGTACAGGCGTCTGCTGGACGAGCTCTCGGGCAAGAGGGGGCACGGGACGGAACTCATCTCGGTCTACATCACCCCAGGCTTCGGCCTCAGCCAAGTCGTCCAGCAGTTGCGAGACGAGCAGGGAACAGCTGGAAACATCAAGTCCAAATCCACCCGCAAGAACGTGCTTTCGGCCCTGGATCGGATCATCAACTTCCTGAGAAAGTTCATAGAGACTCACAAGCGAACCCCACCGAACGGCATGGCAATCTTCAGCGGCAATATCGCCGAGGAAGAGGGTGCCACTGACATCGCCCTCTACTGGATCGAGCCCCCGGAGCCGATAACCGTGAGGATGTACCGATGCGACCAGGAGTTCGTGACCGAGCCTCTTCGCGAGGCCATAGAGACGAAAGAATCGGTGGGGCTTTTGGTGCTGGACTCCAAGGAGGCGATGATTGCGACCCTGCGCGGGAAACATATGAATATAGCGCGTCACCTGACGTCCGGGGTCTGGGGTAAACACGGGCGAGGAGGGCAGAGTCAAAGGCGCTTCGAACGCCTGAGAGAAATCGCAGTCCACGAGTTCATGAAGCGCGTCGCGGAGGTCGCGAACCGGGAGTTCTTAGATGTTCCCGACCTGAAGGCCATCCTAGTCGGCGGCCCGGGCCCAACAAAGGATGAGTTCCTTAACAGCGACCTGCTCCAAGACCAGGTTCGGAGGAGAATCAAGGCGGTGATAGACACGGGATATTCTGACGAGCAGGGAATCAAGGAGCTCACCAACAAGGCGAGCGACGTGCTGGCTGATCTAGAAGTGATGAAGGAGAAGTCCATCGTTCAACGCTTTATGACCGAGCTAGTCTCTGGAAAGGGGCTGGTGACCTACGGTTGGGACGAGGTCAGACACCATCTGAAACAGGGCGCCGTTGATACGCTGCTCATATC
>CAZKSL010000119.1:0-2494 GCA_964555495.1 Hadarchaeota archaeon (SeqCode) | reverse complement strand
CGGTTACTCTGGGCGCGATGAGGCGATAACACTCCTCGAGGGGCACGTCCATTCGGATCACCTCAGGCTCTCGTCCAGCCACTTCAGGTACTCGGGAGACCCCTTCTCTGCGGGTAGCGCTAATACCTCCGGGGTCTCGTAGCTGTGCAGCTCCTTGACGCGGGCGATCAACTTGTCCAACTTGTCTTTTGACGTTTTCATCAACAGGAGGGCCTCCTCCGCGCGCTCGATTTTATCCTTCCACCAGTAGGTCGAGCTTATCTTGGGGACCACGTTCGCACATGCCACGAGCTTTTCCTTGACCGACTGCTCCCCAATTCGCTTGGCCTCCGCCTCGTCCCTCGTCGTTACGAAGACTATGTAGTACATACAATCCGCAGAAGTTTAAGTCGTGGCTGTTAAATAAGGCTGAGGGTGGTTATGCTAGCCGTAATCCTCTGGATACTCCTGGGCCTTGGAGCGCTCTGGGCGGCCATCCTGCTCATTGACAGGCACTACGATCTAGAGAAGCGCGGGTTCACGGTTGCACCTGGTCTCCTTATGTGGCGCACCAAACGCGGCCTAAAATTCATCGATCGGGTGGCCAAATCCTCTAGGCGAGGCTGGCGCATCTTTGGGACAGTGGGCGCCGTGATCGGGGCGGGCCTCATGGCGTTCATTTTTTTCAACTTGGTTCTGAACGTGGTGTTTGTATTGAGCCAGCCGTCTGGGGCACTGCCTGGCGTGCAGTTTGCACTTCCAGGTTTGGTTCCGGGCCTGACCGTCTTGGCGTGGTTGATAGCCATCGCGACGGTGATTTTCGTACACGAGTTCGCCCACGGTTTCGTGATGCGCGCTCAGGGTCTCAGGACGAAGTCGGTCGGCGGGATGCTGCTGCTGGCAATCCCCGGGGCGTTTGTCGAGCAAGATGAGAAACAATTGAAAAAGGCCCCGGTCTCGAAGCGCCTCCGGGTTTTCGCGGCGGGGTCATTCGCGAACATCTTATTCGCGTTCCTGTGTTTGGGCATCCTTCTAGTCCTGATAGTCCCCAAGCCGGGGGTCTACGTCTATGGAGTTGCGGAGAACTATCCAGCGGAAAATGTTCTTGAGCCGGGGATGCGCATCTACGGGATCAACGAGACGCTCATGTATTCATACAGTGATTTTCACGATTTCATGGATAACACCAGACCCGGACAAATAATTCAACTTTCGACCGACAATGGAGTCTTCTCTGTGGAGTTGGCGGAGGATCCCGATAACGAGAACTCTGGTTTCCTCGGGATGATACCAATCACCGCGATTTCTCGATCCAATTTCATTAACCCCCTGTTTGGTTTAGGGGTGGCAATGGCCGAGATATTGGGTCGGCCAGTTTTGCACTCTTACGTTTACAACTCGCTAGTTCCTTGGGCAGTCATAGACATCCTAAAGTGGATTTTTGTGCTCAATCTCGGCATAGGGTTGTTCAACCTGTTGCCAGCGGTGCCGCTCGATGGTGGGTACATCCTACAGGGTATTGTGGAGAAGAAGTCCTCGAAGCGCACAGCCAAGAGAGTTAGCTACGCATTTTCGATAATTGTGCTGATGCTGATCATCACGAATTTCATCCCTCTGATGTTGTGATAGGATGAGTGTTATCAAAATCACAGCGAGAGAGGTTGGCAATAGGCAGGTTCGTGAGCTTCAACTCGCCCCCATGGGCACTGCCGCCGATCTATTGAAAGAGCTTGGTCATAATCAGGAGGTGGTTGTCGTTCGGAGGAATGGGAGGATCGTGCCCGAGGGGGAGCAGCTGGCTGACGGCGACGAGATAGAGATAATCCCAGTGGTCTCCGGTGGTTAAATGCTCAGGTGCAGCTTCTGTGGCCGGAGGGCAGTGTATCATCAGCGCACCTCGGGCGTGTTCCAGTGCGACCGGTGCCTGATTAAAAGCGTCGAGAAAAAGTTTTGGCGGACTGTGTCGAGAAACAAGCTCATTGCACCAGAAAATCGGGTGGCGGTCGCGGTCTCCGGCGGGAAGGACAGCGTCGCACTCGTCCACTTATTGGCTAAATACTGTGGGCGCCACAGCTGTGAGCTGGTCGTGTTAACCATTGACGAAGGAATAGGTGGCTACCGCGACCGAAGCATCTCTCTGGCGCGAGAAAACGCTGAGGCACTCGGGCTAGAGCAGGTCGTCGTAAGTTTTGAACGAGCATTTGGCGTGAAGCTCGACCGCATGGTCCAACTCTTGGAGGGTAAGGGCATCAGCCAGACCGCGTGCACCTACTGTGGGGTGCTGCGTCGCTCGCTACTGAATCAGGCGGCCCGGGAACTCGCCGCGCACAAGCTCGCGACCGCGCACAACCTTGACGATGAGGTCCAGGCGGTCATGCTGAACTACATTCGCGCCGACCTCTCTAGGCTCTACCGTCTCGGCCCCATCTATCCCGGGCGAGAAGGATTTGTACCCCGGATAAAACCGCTCTGGGAGGTTCCAGAGAAAGAATCTGCACTTTACACCCTCCTGCGC
>CAZKSL010000118.1:0-2517 GCA_964555495.1 Hadarchaeota archaeon (SeqCode) | reverse complement strand
GTAGATGGCGAGGAGGTGCCAAACGTGGGCACGGTGCAGAACGCCGCCGGGTCTTCAAAGGTGAAGGTGGCCGCATAGATGAAGGCTACCAAGAAGGAGCGCGAGGAAATCCTGCTCAGGATAATCGACCTGGCCAAGACGGTGCGGGACCGGGGGGTGGATCCCTTCGAGGTCGAGGTCCGGGAACTCTTCGATAGGCTACATGAGCTCCTGCCGAAGATTAGCGACCCTCAGGAGTTATACCTCGACATCTTGGCAGTCCTAGGGCTTTCCGACATTGTCTACCAGCAGGGCGAGTGGATTAAGCACAAGTCCTCACTGCTGTACTTCGACCCCCTGCTAGTTCTCTGGAAACTTCGCTCGCTCTCGACCAATGAGTTGGCCCAGGTCATGACTAAATCTTGGCACCCAATCGTCGGGCTCGAGTGCATCGCCCCGCACGGGATCAAGGAATCTATGAACTACTGGAACACTCTCCCTAGCCTAGAGGAGCGAAGGGCTGGGTTCGACGTCGAGGAGGTCCAAGCCGGGGAGATGGCCCGGAAGGAGCTTGAGAGGCTCGGTCTGATGGAGCGGAGGGATTTCACGCAGACACTTGAGCGAACTTGGGAAGAGCTGAAGAAGGCCGCCGGGGGGAGCGGCAAAGTCCGGTACTGGGACTTCGTGGACGCGAGTAGCTTCGAGGAGACTGTGATTAGGGCGTGGCTGGTGAGCTTCCTGGTGAGCTACGGCTACGCCACGCTGGAACTCAAGCCGCTCGAGGAGGAGATAATCCTCAAACCTCTGAAAAGTCGGCAAACCGCGCAAAAGGCCGCGAACTTCTCCATCCCGGTCCCAGTCACGCTCGATGAATGGAAGGAGAGGAGGGCCAAAAGTGCCTGAAGACATCAAAAGGGAAGAGGTAGAGCCCGAAGAAGATATCGTGGCTATCCGGGAGAAGCTCGCGCGCGCCGCCCAGCTCCTTTTGTTCAGACATCACAGGCAGCCCGGGGCGAAGTCTTGGGAGCTCAAGAAGGCCCTCGGCAAGAACTACCGTGAAATCGTAAACATGTTCGACCAGGAGATCCAGGAAATCGGGCTAACCGTCAAGCGAATTTCGGAGGGTGAGGGGGAGAAGGGCCCGGCTAGGTACTACGTGACGATGAAAGAACACCCGAAGCTCTCTGACCGGACTTTCGGCTGGCGAATCGACGACATGGCTGCCCTGAGTATTACCCTGTCCTATATCCTCTCCAAACGCGGGAAGGCGCCCCTCAAAGAGGTCGAGCGAATCCTCCAGGAGAAGTTCCCGAAGTGGCGCGTCGGCTACAACATCGACCGGTTCATCCGGCGGGGCTACTTGGACGAGGATGATGAGGGGATGCTCTACGTGGGGTGGCGGACCCGGGCGGAGATTGACCAGAAGACCCTTCTCGGGCTGCTGCTTGGGAAAGAGAAGAAGCCGATTGAGAAGAGGGAACCCGAATACGCTAGTGAAGCTGAAGCACGCCCTAAAGAGAAAAGTGCGGAAGAGGATAAACAAAATTAAGATAAATTTATACCGGTTCGAATGGATTCCAAGAGTGAGGTATTCCTATGAGAGGAAAACGCGGGGAGTGTGAAGGTGAAATGCCACCCGGGATGGCTCCGCGGATTGCCGCTTCTGCTGTAGTCGGCATCTCCTGGTTGATTTTCCTTATAGCGTTTTTGTGGTTTTACGCGGGGGACCTCGGCATTTACAAGAGTATAGCGGTTTTCCTCATATCAATTCTCGTCGTTGCTGCGATACTTGCCCCGATATGGATCTGCTGGGGAATCAAAACCGCCCGCGTTTGGGAGAAGAAAACGACTAAGAGAAAAAGAAAGAAATAGGTGCCAGCGCGCGGCCCTGTGCTCAGCCCTTGAACTCCCTGAACGCCCTGCTTATCGAGTCATTCCAAAAGTATGGTAGGCTGTAGCGAACCAGTCCCTCGAACTCATCTGAATAAACGTAAAAGTGTGCAACTTTTTGATCGAGCTCCTTGAAGACCTTTGTCGACCGCTCGAAGAGGTCCTTTAGCGACTTGCGCTCGAACCGCGCCTGGAGCAGCGATGGCTCCTTGAACAGCAGCACGTCCGCGAGCCTCAGGACGTTCAGGTCAATCATTGCCGAACTCTGGGTGATTAGAATCATTGTCAGGTTCTTGTGGCGCGCGACCGACATCAGCTTGCTCAAAACTTTGTTCATCGACTTCATCGACTCGCGCGAGAAAAAGAGGATTGCCGCCTCGTCGATCAACACCACCGAGTCGTTCGGGATTTCCTCGAGCTTATCGGCCTTCCTGATCCAGCGCGGGAGATTGGCCCCACCGTAGCCGATTCCGTAGCACTTCCGCCCGGTCTTGTGATGGTACCAGGCCAAGAACTTGGTCCCCAAACTGGTTTTCCCCGACCCGCGCTTCCCGATGATTAGCATTATCAGCCCGTACCTCCGGAGGGCGCGGTCGAAACCACGGTAGGTGCCACGCTTCTCGCTCACTGGCTTAAACGGCTTGAACC
>CAZKSL010000117.1:0-2529 GCA_964555495.1 Hadarchaeota archaeon (SeqCode) | reverse complement strand
GCCGTAGAGTTACTCGAGACTCAAGGCCTCGAATCACTCGGGCGCTACCTGTCGGGCTTGGCGCGGAAGGCGAAGAAGCCCGGAAGCCCGAAATCAGTCAAGCTGTTGATGAGCGACAGCCAGGTCAGGCGGGTCGTGGAGATAGTTGACGATCTCAAGGGGCGCTTGGAGAACCCTAAGGTCGTTGAGACCCAAAAAATTTTGGAGAGGCAGTTCAGGCGAAATCCCAACTCCCGAGCGATCGTGTTTGCGCACTATCGAGACTCGGCGGACAGGCTGGTCAAGCATCTTAGCTCTGTGGAAAACGTTAGCCCCGTGAAGTTCATAGGGCAGGCGAGCCGCGGGGACGACCGAGGGTTAAGCCAGAGGGATCAGGCGGAAGTCTTGGACAGGTTTAGGGCCGGAGAGGTAAACGTCTTGGTGTCCACAGCAGTGGGCGAGGAGGGTCTGGACATTCCGAGCGTTGACTTGGTGATGTTTTACGAGGCGGTGCCGAGCGGGATAAGGCTAATCCAGCGGAGGGGGCGAACCGGCCGCAGGGCCCCGGGCCGAATGATTGCTCTGCTGGCAAAAGGGACCAGAGACGAGGCGTTTTACTGGTCGGCCGTTCATAAGGAGAAGCGGATGCGCGAGGCTCTCTCGCAGGCTTCGGGGGAGGTCGCCGCGGAGGTGGGACAGAAGATGCTCGATGAGTTCGCCGGGGAGAAGATCAAGGCTATTGCTGACCACCGCGAGATGGCGTCCGGTGTGGTGCGGGAACTCACGCGACTGGGGGTCGAGGTTGAGACCCGGCAGCTGGACGTGGGGGACTTTCTTCTGAGCGAGCGAGTGGGGGTCGAGCGGAAGTCCGCGGGAGACTTCCTCCAGTCGATGATAGACAAGCGGCTTATGGACCAGGCGAAGCAACTGACGGAGACCTTCGAGCGCCCCGTGCTGATTCTGGAGGGTAAGGGGCTGTACTCGCGGAGGGGAATTCACCCGAACGCCATCCGGGGCGCCTTGGCTTCACTGGCGGTGGATTATCATATCCCAATTTTGCCGGCTCGGGACGAGAAAGAGACCGCGAGGCTGCTGTTCACAATTGCTAGGCGTGAGCAGGCTGGGGTGACGCGAGAAATACCAATTCGAGGGGAAGCTAGAGGACTCACTCTGCCGGAGCAGCAGAGGTTCATAGTTGAGGGGCTGCCAGGCATTTCTGCGGTACTGGCCAAGCGCCTACTCGAGCACTTCAGGACCGTGGAACGGGTCGCACGCGCGAGCGAGGAGGAACTCAGAGAGGTGCACGGGATCGGCAAGGAGAAGGCCAAGGAAATTCGTCGGGTTTTGAGCAGCGAGTATGAGGGTGAAGAACAAGGTTGAGCGGTGAGGGGCACGGACTTAGGATGCGCTGAATTTGCAGTCCCCGGAGATACATTGGATGACAAGCTGGGGATACTAGAGTCGCGCAGGATGTGGCTGGAGCTGGTCAATGACGGCAAGAGGCGGGCGGAGGATATCCTGAAGGTGCAGCGGAACTTCGATGTGCCGATCAAGTCCGTTCAGGCGTATCTACAGCACGAGCTGGATATGCTGGGCGCGGATGCCGGGGAGCGCGAGGCCGCCGTTCGCCATGTGGAGGAGACGATAAAGCTGGCAGCATCTGTCGGAGCGCAAAATGTCGTGCTTGTCATCGCTTACGGCGAGCCGGGGGTCAGCAACCCCAAGAGGAGATGCATCGAGCTGCTCAAGCGCTTTGGCAAACTTGGAGAGGAGACGGGCGTCACGGTTTCCGCCGAGCCACTGGGGCGATTGAAAACCACTTTTCTTCCAGGTGCATTCGAGGTCCTCCAGTTGGTTCGAGAGGTGAGGTCGGAATTTGTGCGGTTGATGATAGACACCATGCACGTTCACTCCAACGGCCAGGACCCAGCGGAGGTAATTGAGGAATTGCCCCCGGAGATCTCGGAAATTCAGCTCCGCGACACCGACTCAAAGCCGCCGGGACAGGGAAGCATAGATTTTGCCCCCCTGCTGAAAGTTGTCCGCGAAAAGTTCAAAGGACTGTTATGTCTGGAATATCGCCCCGGTTCGGACTCACACGCGGATTTTGTTGACGCCTGTGCGACCGTGAGTGGAGTCATCTCTGAGGCTCGATGACAACCTTGAGGGATTCCTTGGCCTCGGCCACGAGCTTGAAACCTAGCCCAGCCTCCTCCAATCCCAGCCGGTGCGTGATCATGTCGTGAACGTTCACCTTGCGTTCACTAATCAGTTTCAGCGCTTCATTGAGATCATCGGGCCCCGCGCCATAGGAAGTCGCCATCGTTACTTCATTGCGCCAGAACTCAGTAACCGGGACGGGGATATCGACGCCCGGCTTCGGCACGGCAAAGAACAAGATTGTGCCCCCACGATCCACGCACCGCAATGCCTGCCTGCTCGCCGATGTGGCTCCCGTGCAAACTATCACCTTGTCCGCGAGCCTATCCTCGTTAACCTTACGCACTTTCTCCGGAACGTTCTCCTTGGCGTTTATCGTGGCATCCGCCC
>CAZKSL010000116.1:0-2548 GCA_964555495.1 Hadarchaeota archaeon (SeqCode) | reverse complement strand
GTTCAAAGCCGAGTAGCTCAAAATTTAAACTCCCCGCCATTCAAGTTTTAACTGGTAAAAATGAAGGCTCGAGCCCACGTCTACATCAGTGGCCGGGTGCAGGGCGTCTTTTTCCGCTCGACGATTAGGGACCACGCCAATCGTCTCGGCGTCGAGGGTTGGGTCCGAAACACGCGCGACGGCAGGGTGGAGGCGGTCTTCGAGGGCGATCGCGAGAAAGTGGAGGAACTCCTGAACTTCTGCCACCGCGGCCCACCGGGTGCGAGCATCACCGATGTCGGGGTTGAGTGGGGGGAGCCAACCGGGGAGTTCTCGGGCTTCGAGGTTCGATACGGGTGGTAAAATGAAGATAAAATCGCTGGCTGAGATAATGGAGGAGATGCGCAGGCGCTACGAGCGCCGCCCGAAGGAGCGGGACAAGTGGCGGATGCTGGGGGGTAGGGACGAGCGAGGATTCACGGACCTCTTCTTCTACGGCCCGAAGGAGGATCTTTGGCACGTCAAGGGTGAGTCGAAGTCCCCCTACGAGCTTTTGGGTGCCGGAACTAGATTCAGCGCCCGGAAGATCGACGACGAGATTCAAGAGCTGATGGAGCAGGGGCGCCCTCTGCCGTTTGGGATAATGTCCCCACACCCGAGGCGCAAGGACACGGCGGTGGTCGCAGCAGGTATCGGGAGGTACCCGGAGTCCGTCAGGCCGATCAAGGAGCTCCTCTCGGGTAAACAGCGCGAGCTGGACGCTGAGCTCAGGCAGAGGGTCGAGGAGCTCCGCAGGAAGCACGGGCTCGACGTGGGGTACTTGTAAAGCTCAAAATTTGACGAACGGAGGTGAACTAAGTGAATCCTTTCGGCCTAGCGCGGTGGTTCCTAGACAAGCTCGGGTACTGGCTCGGGTGGAGTATTCTCTTCTCCCTGCTGATGCTGCTGCTGACGACGGTATTCGGGGGCAGCAAGCTGGCGGTGGTTGCGTGCTCCTTCTTCAGCTTCTGGGGCACGACGTCCGCGATGGACTACCTAAGGGAGAGGGTGCGCTTCTGGGATTAGGTTTGAATAGCAAGGGCGACGATATTTTGACTGATGCCCATGCCCGAACGCAAGATGGCTTTTAGCCTGCTCGTGAAACCTTTACGAAAGCTCCTAGTCGAGCGGGGCTTCGACCGACCGACCCTCCCTCAAGAGAAGGCAATTCCCCACGTGCTGAAGGGGGAGAATACCCTCCTGATAGCTCCAGCGGGGACCGGGAAGACGGAGGCGGCCTTCCTGCCTATTCTGCACAAGATCCTAGAAGGGCAGATGGCCAGGCGCGGGGGAATCAAGGCTGTCTACATCACCCCCCTCAGGGCCCTCAACCGCGACATGCTCGACAGGCTCCGGTGGTGGTGCAGGTCCCTCGACCTCAAGATCTCGGTCAGGCATGGCGACACGGCGGTCAGGGAGCGGCGCAAGCAGGCCCTGAGTCCCCCGGACATCCTAATCACTACCCCTGAGACCCTCCAGATAGTGCTGATCGGGAAGCGGCTGAGCCGGGCCCTCGCGTCGGTGCACTGGGTAATCATTGACGAGGTTCACGAACTCGCCGACAACAAGCGCGGGACTCAGCTCTCTCTGAGCCTGGAGCGCCTGCGGAGGGTGAAGGGTGGGGACTTTCAGGTGATAGGGCTTTCGGCGACGATTGGAACCCCCGGCGAAGTCTCGAAGTTCTTGGCCGGTGTGGGGAGAAAGTGCAAGGTTGTCGACGTTACTGTGGCCCGAAAGCTCGAACTCGATATTATCTATCCGAGCGTGGGGCGCCGGGACGAAATCTTGGCCTCGGATCTTTATACCTACCCCGAGGTCGCCGCCCGCCTGCGCGCGATACGAAAGCTAATCGAGCGACACAAATCTACTCTAATATTCACGAATACTCGCCCGATGGCGGAAATCCTCGCAAGCCGATTCAGGATGTGGGACCTGAAGTTCCCCGTGAGCATCCACCACGGGTCGCTCTCGAGCTTCGCCAGGGTGAGGGCCGAACAAGGCCTGAAGTCGGGCGAGCTTAAGGGCGCTATATGTACATCATCGATGGAGCTCGGCATCGATATAGGCAGGATTGACCTTTGCATTCAGTACAACTCCCCCCGTCAGGTGACTCGCCTCCTCCAGCGCGTCGGACGAAGTGGGCACCGAATTACCGGGGTTTCAAAGGGCGCTATTGTGGTCCAGGATCCCAGCGACGCTCTCGAGTCGGTAGTCATCGCATCGCGGTCGAGGGAGAAGAACTTGGAGCCGGTCAAGATTCCGGATAAACCGCTCGATGTCTTGGCGCACGAGCTCGTTGGTATGCTGGTCGCTTCGAAGCAGTGGAGGGTGGACGAGGACTACGAGATGGTCCCCGTTCCTAGCGAGAAGATCGGTGACGGGGCCAAGTACCTCAAGGAGAACCTGGAGGTGACCGCCCTTTCACACGACGGCGCCATAATCAACGTCGAGCTGCCGATCACGGTGGAGCTCGCGGTGGCTGAGACCGACCCAGGTGTCCGTGGAGACACGGCGTCCGGCGGCAGCAAAC
>CAZKSL010000115.1:0-2582 GCA_964555495.1 Hadarchaeota archaeon (SeqCode) | reverse complement strand
GTTAGGCATCTAGTTGTGGCTTAACTGCGGCTGGTGGGAACGAACTCAGAGTCATGGGATGGCCGCAACGACAACGGGGTTCTTCTGCCATCAGGCGTCTATCAAGCCAAGATAGTTGCAGTGAGTTTTGCTGAGGAGAGCGCTCAAGGGCATGCGATTGCGCGGATAGATAACTACATGCCGGTCATTGTGAACGTCTCCGATGCCCCTGATCCGTTCTCCCCGGACAACGACGGCACCGGGGACGAAACAACGATTTCTTATACCTTGTTTTCTCCCGCTCGCTTGCCACACCACAGGCGCTGTGACAACGTCGTGAGCGTGACGATAGTGATCTACGGAGCTTCTCTCGAACATCATCAAACTTTCTGCAACACGTTGGATGATTTGTTCGATGATGATGGTGAGGATGATTTTGACGATGAGGGGGGGGCCTTCAGTTGCTTTTGGAACGGGATAGGGCATGGTCCCAACGTTGTGCGAGTGGTGAGGTTAGATCAAGAGCCCGGCGAGCAATCGTGGACATGGGACGGTACCGACTCGCGGGGCGAGGTGGTTGCGAACGGCACGTATCAATACACAATTATTGCGCGGGCCGGATGGCACTTCTCAAATCCGAAAAGCGGCATGGTGACCGTGGAGAGGCGAGACACTCAGCCCCCGGTTGCAGCGAATGAGAGACCGCGCGATGGTTCGATCGTGCGACAAAGGAGACCCATCATCAGCGTAGACCTGACCGACGACCTCTCGGGCGTTGATAGTGCGACAATAATGATGATGATCGATAACGCCCAGGTGACCCCAACGATTCTCCCGATTAGGGATGGCTATCGAGTGAGGTGCCAGTCGGAGAATTGGCTTGGGCCTGGTGCCACAGTAAGCGTCAAGGTTGAAGCGAGCGATTTTGAGGGGAACTCGATGGTTTGTAACTGGTCATTCACGGTTAGGCGGGGACACTTCAGGTAATAATGGTGGGGAAGGCTAAGGGCAAGTAAATCCGCGGGCTGGCAAAAGGAATGGACTATCGGTAGCGGAGAACTCGGAGCAGGGCTCTTCGCAGGTAATTCTTAAGAGGAAGGGTCCGCCCAAAAGTCGACGCCTCCCCTCGCTTTATTTTTTTCAGCACGTTGTCGACGCTGGCCTTCCCATCTATTTTGACGCCGGCGAGGCCCACCTCTTCTGGGCGGTGGGCGTCGGATCCTGCCATGACCGGCAACTCTCCTCGCTCTGCGAACTTTCGGGCCAAGTGATTTGCGAGATATCTGCGGGGGTTGAATACTTCGATGGCATCGTATTCTGCCTTCAGCGCCGCGAAGGGTTTCAGACTGAGGCCGAACGGGTGGGCAGCTACCGCGATTCCCCCCTGTTTTCTGATGAGTGCAACCGTCTCGGGCGCCGACAGATCTCGCGGCACGAGCTTGCCGATTCCCAAGCCGAGGATGTGCCCGTCCTTGCTCGAGACTTCGATCCCCGGGATGATCAGGAGACCTTTTCCGGAGAGCCTCAGCGCTTCTTCGACCCCCCGGATGCTGTTGTGGTCGGTAATCGCTATGCCACGCAGACCTTTGGCTTTGGCAGTCCTTATGACCTCCTTGACCGGGCAGAGACAATCACCCGAGTGGGAGGTGTGGACGTGCAGGTCATAACGATCCAAGCTTACTTCACCTTGGCTCCGGGCTTAACGGGTTTGTCGGGGACCAGAAGTGAGATTTTTTCGCCGTCGTCCCCCGCGAGCAGCATCCCTTGAGACTCGATCCCCATGATTTTCGCCGGTTTGAGGTTCGTCACGACTGCGATTTGCTTGCCGGCGAGTTCGTCGGGGGAGTAATCCTTGGCCACCCCGGCGACGAGCGTGCGATGCTTGCCAGCCAGGTCGACCCCGAGCTTCAGTAGCTTTTCCGACTTGGGGACTTTCTCAACTTTCGTAATTTTGCCGATACGGATGTCAAGTTTCTCAAAGTCTTTTATGGAAGCTAGATTTTTGTTTGGTCCCGGATTCTCAGTCTCCACTTTCTGGAACAGTATCTCCGGCTTTTGAATCGCGTGTCCGGGCTCTATGTCAAATTTCTTCGCCTGCTCCCAGCCCCTTACCTCTAGGTTCAGCTGCTTGGCGAGCTTCTCGCAGGTGGACGGGATGAACGGCGAGAGGGCGATGCATAGGGCCTTCACCAGATTCGCGCAATTAAACAGACAGTCGGCCGCCTTTTGAGGGTCCGTCTTTGCAGTTTCCCAAGGCTCCCCCGTCTGGAGATACTCGTTTCCCCGGCGCGCGATCTGGGTTATTTCGTCGAGCGCCTGCGTGACCTTCAGCTCCCCAAGGAAGTTTTCGGCCCGTTCGATCTGTTGGCTTACCTCGGCCTCGAGTTCACGATCGACCTCTCCCTTAGGCACCTTGCAGTCGAAGCGGTTGTCGATGAACGTGAGCGCCCGGTGGACAAAGTTCCCGAACACATCCGCAAGTTCCGTGTTCAACCGCGTCTGCAGGGATTTCTCTGAGAAGTCGCCATCCTGCCCGAGCGTCACCTCGCGGATGAGGAAGTATCGGAGTGCATCTGCGGAGTAGTGGTCGGCGAGGTAAATGG
>CAZKSL010000114.1:0-2582 GCA_964555495.1 Hadarchaeota archaeon (SeqCode) | reverse complement strand
ATCGCCATCAGGGGGAACTCCGGAGTCACCAACCTCTGGTAGGGAAGCGTGACCTCATCGAAAGTGCTCCCTTCATTATCTATGGCCCTCAGCCTGAGCGTCTCGTTGGTGGAGGAAAGATCTAGGAGTAGGAAGCTGTGCTTCTTGACGGAGTAGGCAGTCCACCAGCTCTCCCCCGCGTCGTAGAGTGGAGCACCCCATCCACCGCTCACGACGTAGACTGTGCCATCGTCGGAGGTCGGTTGGGGATCGCTGCTCGACTCGGTGTAATTTATCGGGTGGGTCCGTTCGTAGTCGTGGGCGTGCCCGTTTACTACTAGGTCCACGTGATACTGATCGAAAAGATCGACCCAAGCCTCCCTGACCGGAGTGTAGCTCCCGTGGTGACTATCCGAGCTGAAGGGCGGCCGGTGCAAGATTGCAATTTTCCATTGGTAATCTTCATGAGCGGCGAGGTCGTTCTCGAGCCAGTCGCGCTGATCCTCGGAGAGTTCACTCGAGGGCAGTTCGCTGTCCAGGGATATCATGTGGAGGTCTGGACCCCAGTCGATAGAGTACCAGCGCTCGTTCTCGGGGAGGGAAAACAGCGCGTAGTAGTAAGGGGCATCCGCCTTGCTAGTCTCGTATGCCCCTACGCCCACGATTTCATGGTTCCCGATGCAGGGGATGACTGGGATCATGCGGTTGTCCTCGGTTACCCAGTACTCCTGTGTCGCCCCGAACCAGTTGTCCCACTGGCTCGCGTTGTCGGCGTCGAGCACGAAGTCGCCGGTGTAGAGCACGAAGGCTGGGTCGCGCGCCGCCATCTCCCGCGAAATTGCGTCCCGCTCGTCCGGGAAGAGCGTGGTTGTTTGCTCACCGGAATAGAGCGGGCGCGAATCCCCTCCTGCGACGAACGTGAAATCCTTCGAGCTGGTCGGAGCCGTCAGAAAGCTCCACTCTTGGCTGTGGCCGCCGTTCTCACCCCCGCAGCGGAAGTAGTAGGTGGTGTCCGGGGTGAGCCCCGTGAGTTCGACGGTGTGGATGTAGCTCTCAGCACCCGGGGAGGAAACCACGGTGCCCGTAGCGTTATCGTAGGCGGAGAGGTTCTCCCCGTGAGATGTCGTGTCGTACCAGACCACGGAGCCGGCGTTCTCGTCCGATGTCTGCCAAATCACGGTGATCGTGCGTGCGGTGTCGGCGGTCTGCCAAGTCAGGTGAACGCCGGTCGGAGGGTCGGTGCCTCCATCAACCGCCGATACCGGCGAGGCACCAGCAACGAGCATGAATAGGAGCGCTGCACCAGTGAGATAACAGAGAGTTCTGACCCGCATCATTTCACCTATAGAGCTAATGGTCCCCGTTCAGCTAAAAAGTTAAGTTCCGAAGGGACCCTTGCCTCGTCGGCGCCTCGAGGGGACCGACCGCCAGGAACGCGGAGGCCCCTTCCTGAGGAAGAATATCAGTGCGGCTCCCGCTGCGAAGCCACCGATGTGCGCCCAGTAGGCCACGGCGGCGTTGCCAACGACGAGCGTGACCGAGCCGCTCAGGACTTGAAGGCCGAACCATATCCCGAGAAACGCTACCGCCGGGATGGCGATGACGAAGAAAAACATGAGCGTGTAGACCCTTGCGCGGGGGTAGGTCACGATGTATGCCCCCAGCACGCCCGCTATCGCCCCGGAGGCGCCGATCGTCGGGACGGTCGAACTCGGGTTGAGGAGCGCGTGGGCGAAACTCGCAATCAGCCCGGTCGCGAAGTACAGGAGGAGGAAGCGCTTCCGACCGCAGATGTCCTCGATGTTGTCCCCGAAGATCCAGAGGAACCAGACGTTGCCGATGATGTGGAGGAACCCGCCGTGGAGGAACATCGAGGTGAACAGGGTGTGGAGGTTCTCTCCACGGAGCACCTCGGCGGGCTTCATCCCGTACTCGTTGACTATCCCCTCGAATGCCCCCGAGAAGTACGAAATGAGAAAGATCGCCAAGTTCACAGCTATCAGGGCGACGGTCAGGTACGGCCTTGTTCGCGTGGGGTTCTCATCCTTCAGCGGAAACATTTGCAATCACTCGGGGAGTATGTCTCATATGAGACATGCAGCATCTGTCTTGGGAATTGTCTCATTTGAGACATTATCATGATACAATTGCGTCAGAGCGTTTGAACACAATCACATCTCCCCCCGCCTTAGATACCATCTCCACAACTTTCTCCACAGCCGAAAAATCGTCAAACTCCCAGACAGATCTCTGGATCATGCGAGCAACCCGTTCGAGATGCCTGTTCACCCGCCTCCTGCCCGCGGTACTCCCTCCTTTCATATCAAAGATTAGTAGATATGCCATTCTGGCACCTTGTC
Organism: Hadarchaeota archaeon (SeqCode); assembly: GCA_964555495.1. Classification (GTDB taxonomy): domain Archaea; phylum Hadarchaeota; class Hadarchaeia; order Hadarchaeales; family JAGGTB01; genus CAZKSL01. The sequence goes on along the minus strand of CAZKSL010000114.1, from coordinate 243 downwards.
TCATATGAGACATATCTCAATTGAGACATGGTTGTATTTAAACTCATTGAGAGTTCCAGTTGCACTCGGTGCCCACATGCTTTGCCCATCCAAAGCCCAAAAAACGCGCGCGGAGGCGACCCGGTGAGTAGGTGGGATTGGCGCCAGGAGAAAAAAGCTGAGCGGAAGAAAATTGCCCTCGAGCGGGCTGAGCGCCTCTTGGAACTCGCCGACGAGGCCTTCAGGGAGCGCCCCGAACTCTCC
>CAZKSL010000113.1:0-2607 GCA_964555495.1 Hadarchaeota archaeon (SeqCode) | reverse complement strand
CCGCTTTGACCAAGAGCGGCGTCGGGGCTACCGAGGATAGGGCGATGCGCATGAGCTTCTTGCCGGAGTTCCCAACTAGGGCGGCCACCCCCACGACTGCCAGGTCCTCTCCGCGCGTTCGCCCCCACTTTAGGTAATCTCCCTTGGCACCATCTGGCGGGTTTGGAATCCGCACGGCCTTGACGAACTCCCCTTGTTTGAGAGATGTTCGCTTGACGCCCGTGAAGAACTCCTGAATGGGTATGGTCCGCTCCCCTTCCTTTCCCACTACGTCGATCTCAGCATCAAGAACCAGTAGCGCGGGTGCCGCGTCGGAAGCAGGGGAGGCGTTGCAAATGTTGCCTGCAAGTGTAGCACGATTCCTTAGGGTGGGGTCGGCGAGCGAGTTCGCGGCGCTCCAGAGCGCACCAAAGCGTTCCCTAACGACACCCAACTCGATTATCTCGTTTAGGGTGACGGCCGCTCCAATCTTAAGCCCACTCGCCCTATCATGGGAGAGTTCGCGCAGTTCTTTGACCCCTTTGACATCAATCAGATGCTTCGGCTTGACTACCTTGCCCCGCATCAGAACCAAAAGGTCGGTCCCGCCAGCGAATATCTTTGCGGCCTCCCCGTGCTCGGCCAGCAGGTCAGCGGCCTCTTGTATCGTCTTTGGCTTGATGTACTCAAACTTAGGCAATGGCACTTACTTCCCCTCCTTCTTTCTGAGAGCCCTCCAGACTTTCTCGCGGCTCATGGGGAGATCGTAGAGGTCTACTCCAATGGCGTCGTAGATCGCGTTACCCACGGCCGGGCCAATCGATATCGTCGGGTGCTCCCCGATGCCTCGAGCGCCATATGGGGCATTGTGCTGAGGATTCTCGATCAATATGGGCACAAATTTGTCGGGGATATCTGGCGCCCGAAAGATCTTGTAGTCAGTGAGGTTGTTGTTGAGCAGGACGCCCTTCTCGTTGTAAATGAATTCTTCCATCAGCGCCGTGCCCAAACCTTGCACTACTCCTCCGTAAATTTGACCCTTCACTAGCTTGGGGTTGAGCGCCTTACCGAGGTCCAAAGCCGTGACCACCTTCAGCAATCGGACATCGCCAGTCTCAGTATCTACCTTTACCTCAGCTCCCTGCGCTCCAAAGGTCCACATGAGCGCCGGGAGCCCTTGGCCGGTCTCCGGGTCCAAGTTCGTCAAACCTTCGGCAGTGTAGTAGCCGTACCCGAGGATCGGCCCTTTGATACCGCTCCCACTTGGCAAAACGCCGCAGGTCGCAATAGATCCCAGGGGCAGGGACTTATCTGGGTTACTCTTCACGAAGACCTTCTCGTCAGCTATCATCAACTCGTCCTTGGGTGCTCCAAGGAGTTCAGCGGCGGTGTCCTTTATTCGCTCCTTGGCATTCTCAATCGCGTTGAGCACGGCATTCCCATCCATGAAGGCACCGCGGCTCGCGACCGTCTGCCACGTGTAGGGCGAGTAATCAGTTATTTGTCGATTGACCACTTTGACCTTCTCAAACGGGATTTGCAGGCCCTCGGCGACCATCTGAGCAAACGCCGTCGCGGTCCCCTGACCCATTTCAGTCAGACTAATCGAAAGGGTAGCCGTCCCATCCTCGTTGAGTTTTAATATAGCAGAAGATGACGTGTAGGCAGGCATCGCTGGGGCCTTCCATAGAGCCGCGATTCCCTTCCCCCGGAGCTTTGTGCCCTTTTGATTCCCTTTCTTCCCCCATCCTAGCTCCTTGGCAACTGCCTTGATGCACTCATCCACTCGGCCGGCGTCCTCGCGAAGCTTCTCGCCAGTGACAGTGATACAACCTGGAAGTGCGGCGTTTTTCATGCGGAATTCGACGGGGTCCATCCCGATTTCTCGCGCGACCAGATCCATCTGCCGCTCGACCGCCCAATGAAACGGAACGTGGCCGAACCCGCGATAGGCAGTCCCGTAGGGATGGTTCGTGTAAACAGTCAGGCTGTCTGCCTTTATGTTCGGGACCTCGTAGGGGCCCGTGCAGGAGTAACCCGCAGCGCGACCGATGTTCACGCCGTAGTCCGCATAGGCACCTGAGTCCCAGATGTACTCAATCTCCATGGCGGTTATCTTTCCGTCTCGCTTGACCCCCGTCTTTACCCGCGCATACAGTCCCTGGCGAACCGCTGCGGTGTTAAACTCCTCCTCGCGGCTCATCATGAGTTTCACCGGCCTGCCCCCCGCTTTCTTGGACAGAAGAACAACTAGCGGCTCCCAGTGAAGTCCGGCCTTCCCACCGAATCCCCCTCCAAGGTACGGCACCTGGACGTTGATCTTGTGCATTGGCACTTTCAACCCGACACTCAGGAGGTGCCTGACGGCGAAGGGGGACTGGGCGCTCGTCCAAATGTTTATCTGCCCGCTCGGGAGCCACTGCCCGATAGACACGTGGGACTCCATCTGCACGTTCTGAACCTGGGGCTGATTGAACTCGTTCTCCACCACCACATCGGCCTCCTCGAAGCCGCGCTTCACGTCGCCTTTCCTAGCCTTGAAGTGGTTGGCGATGTTCGTGTGGGGCTTCGGGAAGACGAAAGGAGCGTGCAGATACTCGTGCAGATTTTCATGAACCAACGGTGCCT
>CAZKSL010000112.1:1107-2707 GCA_964555495.1 Hadarchaeota archaeon (SeqCode) | reverse complement strand
GCCCGGGGTAGAACGTCCGCCTCGGCTGCCTGCACTCCCTCCTGTAGCACGTCCTCGTCCAAGAACCACGAGACCTCTGTCCATCGCCGCAGTGCTTTTTCCAGAACGATCTTGTCGGGGCGAGTCTGGCCCAATAGCACGAAGAGTTCTCTGGTCAGCGCCTTCTGGCCAATGGGTTGGGAATGCAAGAACGTAGCCAAGACGGCCCTCTCTGCCTCGCGATGGAGTAGCGCCTCTTGTTGCTGGATTTCCTGCACCTTTTCCAACTCGCCCAGCAGAATCGCTGTCCACTCCTGGCGTTTGCCTTCGTAATCTTCCGTCTCAGCAATCCCGGTCAGTTCTCGGGCTGCCTCCGAAAGTCCTGCCGTACCGGGGGCAGCGAGGAAGACGTTTGCCCCGACGAGCGGAGCCATATCCCACTGCTCAGCATCGCGCAGCGCCAGGGCAAAGGTGCGCAGCACGCCCCGTGTGCGCTGAAACCCTTCCAGGTTGGTCCATTTAGTGTAGAGTATCTCGGTTAGGTCAGGATGGAAGGGGTAGCTTTGCAGGAATCGAGCCTCGGCAGCCTTGCCCTCCTTGGCTGTCTGTTCATCCAGGGCGGTGATTCCTTTCAGAGCGGCGAGGACGTGTGGTCTGAATGTGTCTCGATCCTTGATGGATTCGGGTGTAAAGAAGCGGCGGCGCAATACCTCAGCGACGTCCTCCTTCAGCACCGGCTGAACGCCTTCCTCCCGCTCGCGGCGAAAGATGGCGTAAAGCTCTTGGGTGAGCTCCTTGCCCAGCTTGTCGCTCTTGCGGGGGTCGGTGGCCAGCAACGAGGCGACCATCGCACAAGCGTCCACCTTGGTCACCGCCTGGGTGAGGTACTGGAAGAAGTTGATCAGCCGGCCCCGCCACTCCGGCTGTAGGCCGACCTTCTCGCGAGCGTACATCAACACCTCGTCGATCAGGATGAGCAGCGATAGTCCCTGTTCCTCCGGGATGCGGAGCAGTTCCAATAGCAGATTCTCGGCCGGGGCGCTCTCCCGTTCATCGTCCTTACCCTTCGCATGAAGAACGCGCAGGCCATCGGCCCCGGCGATCTGGAAGGCCATGACACTCCACGGGTGCTTGAGCCAGCGCAGCTCGCCATCAGGGCTGCGCACCTCCATCCCCTTCTCGACGTCCAGCTTGTCGAAGGGCAGTATCACGACCCGCGCCTTCGGCGGCTGAACCCCAATGTGCTGGATGAACTCTTGGACGGCGGGCAGATCGGGCAAAAGGGCCGGATCATTGACCAGATGGAAGAGTGTGATGAGGGCGTGGGTCTTGCCACCGCCATAGGTCAATTCCAACTGGCGGATAGCTCTGTCGCTTTTCCCCGCCAGGCGCAGGATCACGCCGCGGGCCAGCTCCCGCAGATTGTATGTGGGGTAGGTGAGAGCGAAGAACTCTGCCGGATCCTCGTAGATGGGACGCCGTCCTTGCTGCATTGCCACCTCGTATAGGTCGGCGGCAAAGACAGCCAACGAAAGCTCTCCCGATCTTAGATCGTCGCGTAGGTCTACAACTCGATGCCATGGTGTCCACGAGATGTCTGGCATTTGATCCTCCTTTAACA
>CAZKSL010000112.1:0-1097 GCA_964555495.1 Hadarchaeota archaeon (SeqCode) | reverse complement strand
CTGAGTGCCTCTATCTTCGCTTTTATTTGCGTCACAAAAGAAGGAACGTATTTGCTCGGATTTCCCTCCGCCGTTCCGCGTCCAACAGCCTCTATTGCGTAATAGCGGGCCGCCAAGGGCTTGCTCTCTGAACCATACAGCCTAGTTGCTTGACCTTTGACTTCTTCCGAGTCTGGTAGGGTAGCCATCATCGTGTGCTCGTACTTCTTGGGAAACACGGCCCCTCGATCGGCGATCGTTTCGCTAGTGCAAAAACAGCAATCGTCTTTCCTTGGTTCAATCGTAACTCCAACGAGTTGGCCAAGATCGTGATTGCGCTTGGATTTGTTGAGAATGTCCTGTTTTCTATCCTTGTTGGTAATGGCGGAAACATCTACTTCGTCGGGCGTGTCACTGTCCCAAACAACGTAGGTAGGGATACCCATCTCTGTGAACATCAGGTAGAAGTAATCGAGTAAATCCACAGATCCGGCGCCGATGAGTGCAACCCCATGCTCGTCGAGATCAAAGCCAATGGCACGAAAATAGATAGGGAGTGCAAGTCTCTCAGTATCGCCTTCGCACAAAAGCACCTTGGAGGAAAGAAACCCCTCATTGCGGTATGGATCATATATCCTGTGCAGGCGGGCACGGACGCTTTCAATCGAGATTCTATCAATGCCAGTGAGTCTGTGCCAGACTTCGAGAAGCACATCAGCGCTCACCTCGTCCATACAGGTAACCGGCGCAGGTTTGGCGCCGCGTTCCCTTTTGATCACGCGAACCTCGTCAAAGTGCAGGACGTCGAGCATATACCCATCGTGAGTGGTGTATATTACCTGGTCTCCTTCTTTAGCCAGTTCTCTGAACAATCCATAGGCTGATCTTCTGAGAGTGGGATGTAGATAGATTTCGGGTTCCTCAATGAGAAAAATCACTCGACCCAGCCCAGGCGATTTGGCATCCAATTGAGAACGCAGAGTCAGATAAGCCCGCACTATGGTGAGCATTGTTGTCCTCTGTAGACCATGTCCTTTGTCTGCGATGTCCGTTTGGAAACCATCGTCGGCCTTGAGAACGGGGGAGCCAAAGATAGCGGAATCCACTGCAGGTTCCTC
>CAZKSL010000111.1:0-2753 GCA_964555495.1 Hadarchaeota archaeon (SeqCode) | reverse complement strand
CCTCGAGACTCCTGATTTTGTCCAGCCTTCCTTGGCGCATCGCGGCCAGCGCCTTCTCCTTCTCCTTTACGATTTTACTGGCGAGCACCTTGCGTATCTCGGAATCCAAGAGGCGCTTCTCATCTATTTTCTCAAGCATGCGCGAAGCCCGGTCTCGGAAGACCTTTGAGTATCCCAATGCCATTGTCGCGTCCGCGGGCAGGATGCCGCCGGTGATGTACTCGACTATCTGATTGCGCTCCGTTTGGCCCATCTCCATTACCGACTCGTCCGTGACCCGGACGTGGAAGCCCCTCCCGGAGTAAATGTAATGGATATTCCGGAGGGCTAGGTCCGAACGCAGGGTCTCACCAAACATCGCTGCCACCTGGCGCGCCTCATCCAGACAGACCTCACATACCTTACCTTCCGAACAGTCACAACTCTTTATCGGCAAGTCCTTCGCGTCAACGTCGAAGACCAGTTCCGACTTCAGCCACTTTTTTCGTGCGGCGGGCTCCTCATAGAGTGCAACGCTCCCGTACACCGCATACGGGGCCTTGTTGCGTAGGAAATCCGATAGCTGCTCGACGGTCATGAACTGGTTGTACCTGTCACTCGGACCCGTGCCATTGTGGTCGAAGCCGAATTCGCGCAGGGAGAGTGTGTGAAGGACAAAGCTTGGGAGTTCGCGCTTGTTCCACTCCTCCCTGTAGTATTGTCGGCGCTCGTCCGGCGTGGCCTCGCGCATGTCAAACATCTCATTTACCCCCGGATTTTGCCAGCTCAGACAACTTTCTGTAGTAGTAGGTCAGAGGATTCTTTAACTTCGCGCAGAGTTCATCGGGATTGCAGAGGGGCGGTGCTGCCGTCTTGACTTTCCTGCAGTTCGGGGTTCGGTACCATTTTGATTTTCCGCTGTCTGTCATGCGGGGATCGGTGGTCATACCAAATCCCATGTGATAGTAGACGTTTGCCTTCTCTTGCGGCTGATCTCTGAAGAAAGGTGGCTTGCACTTCTCCGCCGCCTCGGATATCAACGGCATTACCTCGTCGTTTATCACAGATATATCGTTGATGAAATCCGAGATTCTAGAAATGGCCTTGCCCGAGGGTGAGACGCGCGCGTACGATAGGAAGGACGTCAGCAGAATCGTGATAGCGTAATTTCGGGCGCCAGACCCCACCCCGTTCAATGCCATCTGTACGCACGGAGGAAAGGCCTCCGGGCGAAGCTTGCCGCGTGGGCCTGGGGCGAACCTGCGTCTCGCCATTTCGGGAGGGACAAGCTGGGAGATCCTTCCGCCCACCTCCGATAACATCTCCGACGGCAGGCCCCTCTCAGAAAATTGCTCGCAAAGTGACGATATGTACTCCTCCGTCCTCGCTCCCACGTAATCAGCGAAGAACCCCCACAGTTCGCGGGGGGTTATTACCGCCCACCCGTTCACTATGTAGAGCTTCGTCAGGTCCGCTCGGCGGTGTTTCAGCAGGGGCGCAAAATCTGTCCAGCGTAATGCATAGCTTGGCGTATGACGAAGAAGCTTTCGATCGTCTACGACTTCCTTTTCGACATCGACCCCAATTTTCTCGAGGGATTTATCTCGAAGTTTGTAGATGTCGCCCTTTGGTATCTCTGTGTCGCCTAGCTTGATTCCGTCTTCGCGTTCAAGTTTGATGAGCTTAAAGGAATGTTTAACAGCGGCCAAACACAAATCCTCGTGCCCGCGATTGAAGAGGTCAAACATCCTGTACCTGATGGTGTCCCTCGTCGCGTCCGTCACCAACCGGGCCTCATTCGAGTAGGGGTAGGAAACAGATGCGACTCCCTGACACATCAAATAAAATGACAACACATCGGCGCGAACCGCATCCTCGTCGAACCCGACTGTCGCCTCCCGCCCGGATCTGTGCCTAGCTCGCTCTACCGCTTGCTCAACTATCTCTTGCGGAAAAGAATCAAAGGGTGGCGCCTTCTGAGCTATCTTTTTCCCATCGCGGGAGAATGGGTCCAAAACTGCCGTGTACTCCCGACCAACCATGTCACCGCCTACTCCGCCTCGATCCTGGGTGCCAACAGGAATTTTAGCCGCCCCTTCCCATCTGCCATCTGGAAGTTGAGCAGGATGGGTAAATCCGTGCCGAGATTGATGGTGATAACATCGTCGGAGCTAGCGGCCTTGGTCATGTCATCGAGATAGTTTATGTTGTACATAGACTTCGCTGGCTGCTTGACGTCCAGTTTCTTCAACCCCTCGTCGCCCTTCAACAACTTCATCTCCGCGCTTCCGCTGTCGCTCTCCGACGACATGTAAAACTCCTTCTCAGAAACTTCGAACCTAACGTTGTCACCGACCAGCCCCGCGTCCTTGAGACCGTCCTGGATGGCCCCGGCCGACACTTCGGCTGATGCTGTGAACTCCAGCTTCGGCTCTGGAAGCTCGGCCTCGCTGATGTCGATTAGGGGGAGGCTAAACCGCCTAGTGGACTTGCCCTTGAAGGTCATGGCCATGCGGTTCTTTTCCTTATCCAGCTCCAGCGCGAACCCATCATCGGGCTTGGCTCGCGACATGATTTTGTTCATTTCGGTTAGGTCCACCCCCAGGATCGCCTCCTCTTTGACATCATACTCTGCAAACGCCTTCGCCGGGAGCTCAAAGTCAATCAAGGCGACATGAGAAGGATCCATCGCCTTCATCGTCACCCCATCGGATGTAAACTTGAAGGCCGCCTCGTCGATTAGGTTAGCTATTGCCCCAATGCTCGACTTCCAA
>CAZKSL010000110.1:0-2766 GCA_964555495.1 Hadarchaeota archaeon (SeqCode) | reverse complement strand
AATCTACGCACCGGCCTCGTCATCCTTTGAGGTGTTGAAAGCAACAAAACCAGACGATCTACCTTATGATGAGCATTCGGCTTTCTCGATTTCGGTCAACCATCGCCGCACGTTCACGGGAGTCACCGATTCCGACCGCGCGCTGACAATTAGCGAGCTCGGCAAAATCGGAGCGCGAGCGTTTGACGGTTCTGCGGTCGAGGAATTCGGACGGAACTTCCGCAGCCCGGGCCACGTCCCGCTTCTCCGCGCTGCCAAAGGGATGTTGAGCGAGCGCCAGGGACACACCGAACTCGTCGTGGCGCTGGCGGAAATGGCGGAACTCACGCCGGTGGTCGCGATTTGTGAGATGCTCGACGCTGAGACTCATCGTGCGCTGTCGGGGGAGGGGGCGAGGAGGTACGCGGCCGATAACGGGTTGGCGTATCTCAGTGGACAAGATGTGATTCGAGCTTACGAAAACTGGGCGGGGGCTCCCCGGTCTCCACCTCGGAGGCGACTGGAATGAAACGCGTTGGTATAGTTGGCACAACCTTTGCACGATACGATATGGCTGCTGCGGCAATTGATGAGTTGAAGCAGCTCTGCAGTGTCAAGTTCGTTCGAAAAACTGTTCCCGGGATAAAGGATCTGCCCGTCGAAGCGAAGCGGTTGCTCGAGGGAGAATGTGACATCGTGATGGCGTTCGGGATGCCGGGCCCCGCCCCGATAGACAAGCAGTGCGCGCACGAGGCATCGCTGGGCATCATCTGGGCGCAACTTTTGACCAACAAACACGTGATTGAGGTATTCGTGTTCGAGGACGAGGCCGAGAGCGATAAGGAACTCGCGGAACTCGCGGATCGCCGTGCTCGGGAGCACGCGCTCAACGTTTACCGCCTGCTCTTCAAACCCGAGGATTTAGAAAAACTGGCCGGCACCGGGCAACGAGAAGGGGCCCCGGACGCCGGACCGATAAGGAGGTGAATAAGTGGTTAAACTAGGGATTGCAGCTAGTGAATTCAACTGGGATATCGTAGGGCCCATGCTGGACTTCGCAAAGCGACACGCAGAATTTCTAGGGGCGGAAGTGAAAGCCGAGTTGGTCGTTCCGGGAGCATTTGAGCTGCCGCTAGCCGCGAAGAAGTTGGTCGCGGAGGACGATATCGACGCGGTCGTAGCGCTCGGCGCGGTGATCGAGGGAGAGACTCAGCACGACGATATAGTGATGCAGCACGCTGCGCGGAAGCTGATGGATCTCTCGCTGGAGTCGGGGAAGCCGGTCTCGCTGGGAATTTCTGGCCCCGGAGAGAGCCGAATGCAGGCGCTCGAGCGCGTCAACGAGTACGCCAAGAGAGCGGTAGAGGCGGCGGTCAAGGCGGCGAAGCGCGTGAGTGGAGTCCAATGAGCGTGGGAGTGCTCGCCGTGGGTTCACACGACGAGGGCCACGGCGCCGCCCTGCCCCGCGACACCGACGCGCGGATAGCCGAGCACATCGCCCGGGAGGCGGCGAGGCGAACTGGGACAAGTTTTTTGGGCGTCCTCCACTCCTCCTACGAACTGCCGGGCATCGATACCGGCGACCACCAATCGCTCGAGGAACTAGTCGATGAACTGAAGCGCGAATTGAGGAAGGCTAAATCGAGCGGAGTGCTCGCCGTGGTTTTGGTGAATGCCCACGGCGGAAATCAAAAGCTGCGGGAAAAACTCGCCGAGATCCAGCGCGAATTGGGCATGAAGGTAAAGTTCAACGCCGTGATTACCGAGCTCGAGGGTCAGCATGCGGCGACGGGAGAACTCAGCATCGGTGCAACGATAGGGATAGCGGACGAGTCCAAGCTCGGGGAGCATTCAAATTTTGAGCGGCACCCCGAGGTCGGGTTCGTTGGATTGAAAGGGGCCCGGGAGCGTTATTCCTGGGCGGAGGAACACGCGCGGGAGGTTTTGAAGCGCGGGGTCCGGATGGACAAGTTCCTGGGAGAAAAACTTCTCGAGTGCGCGATTGCGGATGTTGTCAACGATATAAGTGAGCTAGACGGTAGTTAGGTGCCCGAGCCCCCTGCCGGTCTCAAGCAGGGCCCAGGCCCAGATCAGACACTCGAAGCTATTCACTAAGTCCCCGCGTTCAAGGAAGTGGTTGGAGTCCCTTTGGTAGGCTTTGATGTTTTCCATAAACTCAGCGCCCTTTTTGTCGGTCCCGGATATTTTTGGGATCTCTTCATCTAGGCGCTTGGACCACTTTTCGATTTCCCGCCTGAGCTGGGTCTCAACCACGGTTCTTCACCACCTCATCCGGCGCACCCGCGAGCACTTGGAGCGCCTCGGCCTCGAGAAAGTGTAGCTTGCCTGGAACTATCAGCACGTGCGGTGGAGGACCGAAGTCCTGCCGTGCAAGATTTTCGATTCGATCAGCTTTGACCAGGCTACCTTGGGAACCTGCTCGAGCGACCACGACCGCCAGAGTTTCGGGGGTGAAAACTCGCTCCTTCAATTTTGACTCTAGGCCGGACATGATCTCGATTGCCTCGTTCGCGCTGAGCGCGCGGTTTTCGGAGGCCCCTATGTCGAGGAGGAGCAGGGTGTGAAGTCCCCGCTTGCGATTCTCGGCCAGAACTCGGTAGGGAGTCTCCGATGGGTTGTCTGGAAAGGGGATGGTTGCGGAACGCCCGAACTTGTAGCTCTGGAGGCCGGCCATCCCGGGAGCCGCGGTCGCTACCGAGGCACCGTGGATCACCTTGGTCTCAATCCCGGCCCGCTCCGCCCTGAGTCGGAGGTCTACGTGGGTGG
>CAZKSL010000109.1:0-2824 GCA_964555495.1 Hadarchaeota archaeon (SeqCode) | reverse complement strand
CGCCAGATAAGGTGGTGGCTTGAGTGGGTGGGGGGGGACCAGTAACATCTACTTTGTAAATTCTTCCACCCCAGTAGTCAACATTCCACAAATAGGTTCCGTCCCAGGCGAGACCCCTAGGGCTTGCGTCAGGTGAGCTGAAGGAGGTGACTACGGCCCCGGTTGTTGAATTCAGTTTGTAAATTTTATTGGTGTTATCGTCAGCACTCCAAAGATAGGTTCCGTCCCAGGCGAGACCTCTAGGCTCCGAGCTCGGCGAGGCGAAGGAGGTAACTACAGCTTTGGTTGTCGGATTCACCTTGTAAATCCTGTCGAGTATCCGATTAGCGCACCACAGATAGGTTCCATCCCACGCAAGACCCGTGGGAGTGTTAATCAGTCCGCTGATGTTGTCGACTATGGCCCCAGTCGTTGGGTTCCGCTTGTAAATGATCCCCATGGCGGTATCAGCGTGCCACAGATAGGTTCCATCCCACGCAAGACCTCCCGGGATGTTACTCGGGTCATTGATGTTATCGATTTTGGCCCCAGTCGTTGGATCCAGCTTGAAGATACTGTTACCTAGGATAGAGTTATAATCAGTAATCCACAGGTAGGTCCCGTCCCAGGTAAGGCCTGTGGAAGTCCACCACGGCACGGGTAAGTTATCGACTACATCCCCGAGTGCGCCCGACGCTGGCCGGGGCGTGAAGGCCAAGACCGACAGGACCATAAATCCCGTCGCCAACACGATTGAGATGCCACGAGTTTTCCACAGCATAAAGTCGTGCACTCCAGCCACTTCTTTATTCTTCTTCGCTTGTGAGATGGTGTGGCAGGCCTTGACTTCCATTTTACATATGCTCTGCAATTATGTTCGCCATGTCCACTAGTCTGGAGGAATAGCCCCACTCGTTGTCGTACCAAGATAAGACCTTAACCAAGTCGCCGTCTATGACCTTCGTGGACCGACCGTCAACCACTGACGAGTGCGGGTTTCCTATGTAATCTATCGAAACGAGAGGTTCCTCCGAGTAGTCCAGGATGCCCTTTAGGTCGCCTGCCGCCGCCTCCTTGAAGGCGGAGTTGACCTCGTCCTCGGTGGTCTTCTTCCCGAGCAAGGCCACCAGGTCGACTATTGACGCGTCGTGCACTGGCACCCGGAGCGCGATTCCGTGCATCTTGCCCTTGAGCTTCGGGAGGACCTCGGTCGTGGCAACCGCCGCCCCGGTCGTCGTCGGGATTATGGACATGGCCGCCGACCTGGCCCGCTCGAGGTTCTTGTGCACTCCATCGAGGAGCCGCTGATCCATGGTGTAGGCGTGCGTGGTGGTCATCAGGGCCTTCACCACGCCGAATTTCTCATCGAGCACCTTCATCAGGGGAGTCAGGCAGTTCGTGGTGCAGGATCCAAGTGAGATTAGCTTGTGCTTCTCGGGGTCGTAATCCCCGTCGTTAACGCCCGGGACGATGGTGATGTCGGGCTCCTTGGCTGGCGCGGTGATCAACACCTTCTTCGCCCCAGCCTCCAGGTGCTTGGATGCGCCCTCGCGGTCCCTGAAGATCCCGGTTGATTCGATCACCAAGTCCACCCCCAAGTCGCCCCAGGGCAAACTGGCCGGATCCTTCTCTGAGAGGAACTTTATCTCCTCATCCCCCACGATTATGGCGTCCTCCCTTGCATCGACTTTGGTGTCCAGCTTTCCGAAGGTCGAGTCGTATTTCAAAAGGTGCGCCAGGGTTTCGGCCGGGGCCAGATCGTTTACCGCCACGCATTCAAGATTTTTTCTCCGCTTCAACGACGCGCGGTAGAAGACGCGGCCTATTCTGCCGAACCCGTTTATCGCGATTTTCGTTTTCAACCCTCCTCTTCTAAGGTTTTACTTACTGGTGCCATCGCAATTAAAACTTATCGCGTTCTGGACTCCGCGGTTCACAGCGGTTGCTCGACCGTTACTCATAAATAGGATGGCTACTCATTTTTGAGAGGATAACAATGAAGAAGTTTCCCTTACTCTTGGAGCTGGCCCGGGCTGGAGCTCACAGAACCCCCCGGCGATTGACGTCGGGAGACCTAGCGGAGCGTCTCGGCGTGTCTCAGCAGACCGCCGCCCGTCACCTAGCCGAACTCACTAGTCAGGGGCTAATAGCCCGCACAGCCGGGCCGCGCGGTCAGGAGGTGGAATTAACACGGAAGGGATTAACCACGCTCCGTTCAGTATATCAAAATCTAGCGGCAGTTTTTGCGGATCATCCAAAGTCATTTGAGCTGAAGGGGAAGGTCGTGTCGGGCTTAGGTGAGGGGAAGTATTACATGGGTCAGGAAGGATACAGGCGCCAGTTCCAGCGCAAGTTGGGATTTGCCCCCTACCCCGGGACGTTGGACGTCGAGTTGGATAGGGAGTCAGTCAGGGTCAGGGAGGCGCTACAAGCTCTTCCGGGCATAGGAATAGAGGGATTTAGGACCTCGGAGCGGACGTTTGGCCCCGTCAAGTGCTTTGAGGCGAAACTTCGTGGCAGGAAGGTCGGCGCAGCGTTACCATCTCGCACTCACAGGCCGGATGTGGTCGAACTCGTGGCGCCAATTAACCTACGGAAGAAGCTCAAACTCTCCAACGGTAGCGCGGTCAAAATTGAGGTGATGGCTTGAACATCGAACGAGCTTTAGGTGAACTTAGGGCCGGAAAATTCGTGCTGCTACACGACGCGACGAGCAGGGAGAACGAGACTGACATGGTGGTCGCAGCGGAGATGGTTGCCCCCCACCACGTCGCGAGAATGAGGCGAGACGCCGGAGGGCTGATATGCGTCGCGTTCCATCCCAAGGCGGCCGATAACCTCGGGC
>CAZKSL010000108.1:0-2917 GCA_964555495.1 Hadarchaeota archaeon (SeqCode) | reverse complement strand
GGCAAGGGGCAGTTCTCCCTTGGGGGGGGGGCTTGGAGGCGCTCGCACGAGCTGATCATGTGGGGGCGGAACAGTGGCGCATATTCCAAGTCAAGAGATCGGCAAGATGTTATAGATCATCCGCCAGTGCCCAGACAAAAACGAGTGCATCCCGCGCAGAAGCCAGTCGGCTTGTTGAAGAAGGTGCTCAGGGCCAGCACTCCAAAGAACGGCGTGGTTCTCGACCCATATTGCGGGTCGGGTTCCGTTGCCGTTGCATGTGAGGGACTTGGCATGAGATACATCATCAACGATCTTGATGAAGGCTGTGCCGCCCAAGCGCGGGAGCGAGTCGGGCAAGTAGATGGGCCAACCGGTGATGTGCCGACCAACCCATCACTAGACTACTTCGAGGAGGCCGCCTAGATGCCCGAGAGCGACACATGGAAGTGCCTCAAGTGCGGCGATGTAATTTTCAGCCGCATTCAAATCCAAAAATTTGCTCCCGATGAGCCGGGTGTGTATGTGGGATATAACGAGACGAAAGAAGGAAACTTGCGCGTGACATATGTAGGTCAAGCTAAGAATCTTAGGAAGAGATTGCGGCACCATGAAAAAGGGTGCACTCATTTTTCGTTTGAAATTATCAACACAGGAGACATTCACGAAGGCACTGCCGAAAATCGGATGGATGCTCGTAAAAAGGAATTGATTGGGCGATACCACCCGCACCTAAACATTCGAGGAAAAAAGAAAATCAAAGAATGGGAGGAAAATCTCTGATGTCAGAGAAAAAGGAAATAGAAAAAAAGAAAAGGCCAAAAATCACTATGGCCCCCTCACTCATTCTCGACGAGGGCGACCTTGAGCTTGACGGCAAGACGTTGGTGGAGGAGGTCATTCTCGACGGGAAGCCGGTTTTCGCGCTCTACGACGGCACCGGGGTAAGGTTCGAGGAATCATGGCCCGGGGGGACGAGTGAAGACGGCCGGGAAATAACCATCCTGCCGCGTTGGGACGACGTAGCGCGGAAAGGGTTGGTGAGATTACCGAACGCTGCACTCCTGCGCATCAGGGAGAAAAACGGGCGGAGGGTCATAGGCCTCGATGTGGACACGGAAAAGTTGATTGACGACCTGCGGGAGCACATAAAAAAATACCTCGATGTGAGCGACGACTTCTTGGAGTTCTCGATTTGGTATATCCTGCTGACTTGGGTTTACGACCGCCTCTCGACCCTGCCCTACCTCCGCGCGCTGGGCGACTACGGCACGGGCAAGTCGCGGTTCTTGGACGTGGTAGGCGGACTCTGCTATCGCTCAATTCACGCTGGGGGGGCGACGAGTGCGGCAGCGGTGGCTCGGCTTATCGAACTCTGGAAGGGGACGCTAATTTACAACGAGGCGGATTGGCAGAAGTCGGACGAGGCTCAGGACATCGTCAAGATTCTGAACGAGGGATTTGAAAAACGCCGGGGGCTGATCAAGGCGCACAAGGAGGACCAGAAGAAAATGGTGGTCTACGATGTGTTCGGGCCGAAAATTCTGGCAACGCGAAAGACGTGGTATGATCCTGCGCTTGAGTCGCGGTGCATCACGGAGATTATGCGCGAGACGAAGCGAACTGACATTCCGCCGCTCCTGACAAAAGACTTCTACGACGAGCAAGAGGAATTAAGGGCCAGATTGCTGACGTGGCGTTTCGCAAACTGGAACAAGGTGGATGAACAGATAATCATGGACATTCTGCCTAAGTTCGGGGAGAATCTAGAGAAGCGGTTGATTCAGGCCTCGGCGGTGTTCTCGGTGCTCTTTTCGTATGATGAGCGGATGATTGAGCGTTTCAAAGCGTTTTTGGAGAACCACCAGCGGGGGTTGATAGAGGAGCGGGCGTCGTCCTACGATGGGGCGATAGTGAACGCAATCTATGCGTTGCGGGACCGGCAACCCTTCAGTTCGAGCGACATCGCAACGAAAATGGAGGATTTTGGATTCGATGACGTTAAGACGCGAACCGTCGGGATGCATCTCCGGAGCCTAGGCCTAGAGACGAAAAACACGCGCATAACCGTCACAGTTGAGCGGGATGGAGAGCCGGTCGAGAAACAAGTGTTCCGGAGAGCCTTGGTGTGGGATGAAGGACAACTCAAGTCTTTATTCAAGCGCTATGTTCCTGATTTCTGTGGCATTAAAGCGTCTGTGGCATCTGTTACGAATACACGACAAAATGACAATATAAGTGATGATGTGCAGCAGCGTCTTGAGGGGGGAGTATTGCTAACGCACGCCACAAACGCCTACAACGCCACAGAACCATTTAGCGGGGGCCCGATTGAACTCTACAACCGTCTCGTTGAGATTTTCGGCGTTCTCCCGTTCAAACCCTCGCAGTTGCTTAAACACTTCTCGGATGACGAATTGGAGGCCGTGAACAGCCTTATTTTGAAATTGAAAGAAGAGGGCCGCATCGTCGCCACCATGAGCGAGGCTGGGGTGGAAGTGATGGAGTTGGTGCTGAAATGACGGGTATTAACAACTGGCAGTGTCCAAATCCAAATTGTAATTGGCAAGGAGGGATAGAGGAATGTGTCAAGAAGGGACACAGAACTTGCCTTAGTTTCTATTGCCCCTGGTGCGGTCGCCGTGTTGATGTAGTGAGAAAGTGGAGGGAGGCGGTGTTGAAATGGAAGTCCTCGTAACCTCCGATGTCCGCAGCCACCACACGAACGATGACTACCTCTGTTTAATCGTGAAGTTCGACAAGTCCGACGCCTTCGACCCCGAGCGGCAGGACTGGATGCCGCGCTTTGACGATCTCACGAAGATAATCCGCGAGTTGTGCAAGCTCGACCCCAAGTTCATCCGCGTCCTCGAAAAGATAATCGAGGAGCAGGTGGTTCGGGTCCGGGGCAAGCCGCGCTCGGTGCCCGATCTTGAAC
>CAZKSL010000107.1:0-3016 GCA_964555495.1 Hadarchaeota archaeon (SeqCode) | reverse complement strand
TTAGTAGATTATCAGGGGTCGTGGGGTAGTTTGGTCTATCCTCGTGGCTTTGGGAGCCATGGACCTGAGTTCAAATCTCAGCGGCCCCACCATCTATCTTTTCTTTTTCTTCCACCTTCGGGTCGCGTAGACCAAAAGGATTGATGGCAACACCACCAGCGCCGCCATCAGGGCGAAGAAAATCACTAGCGCCGAGAGGGTGCCGAACCTAGTCAGGGCAGGCATCGCCGACAGCGAGAGTATCAAGAATACCCCACAGGTCGTCGCCGCGGCCGCTATTAGCGCGCGCCCGACGCTTGTCACGGTCCTCCTGATGGACTCCTTGGGCGCGCGCCCGTGAACCTTCCGTTCCTCCCTAAACCGGTGAGAGATATGAACCGCGAAGTCGATCCCGATCCCGATTACCAGCGCGGACACGACCATGGTCAGGACATCTAGCGACCATCCGAGCCCCCTGAGTACCCCGAACTCCCAGAGCAGGGCGAGGACTACAGGCAGGGCAGCGATTACTCCGATGAAAGGAGACCTAAAGATTAGCGCCAAGATGATTATACAAAGAATCAGCGCGACCACGGTCATCCTTATGGTGCCTGACATGATTTTGTCCATGATGTCGGTTATGATGGCCGGCTCGCCCCCGACAGCCGGCTCTCCGTCCACCGTCATATCGAGACTGGAACTCGAGTAGACCTCCACGTGGGAGCGAATTATCTCGGTCGCCTTCTCCATATCCTCGTCGGTCTCGCCTCGCACGTAGAAATATATTATTGCCTCGTTTTCCCCGACCACGAGCCTGTTGATCTGGGCGGGATACTGCTCTCTCAGGTTTTCGATAGCTTCCGCAATCTGCCCCCTGAGGTTCTCTAGGTCTGCCAAATTTTCCAGAGAGATATTCTCTTGGAACTCATCCCAGAGCAATGAGGCAATACTGTATGACCCAGTGATGAGTTCGCCCTGGGAGTTCTGCTGGTCCGAGAGCACAGAGTTCTCGAGGTGATACATGGAGTACATATTTAGGGGCCAGGCGACATCGCCCTTGGCCAAGACGAAGGCGGTGCTTTGGCCACCGAAGTAATCATTCATCTCGTTCATGGCTGCCACTGAGTCCACATCTTCAGGCATGAAAGTCTCGAAGGACATGGTCGTGGAAATGCCGAGAGCGGAGACTGCACAGGCCGCGGTCACCACAGCGGTAACGAGCAGGATGGATTTTCTATGCTCTTCGGCCCCGAGGGCAACACCTGACAGGACCTTCCCGATTTTTCCTCCGCCCCATCGCCTGCGCTTCTTTGAACCCTTCCGCCTCCTGTTTCGGTCCCTCAGGACGAGCACGGCCGGCAGGAGCGTCGTGGCTAGGATGAAGATGAATAGAATTCCGAGGGCCGCGAAGACACCGAGCGATCTGACCGGGGGGAGATCTGATACCAAGAAAGATCCGAAGCCCACCATGGTGGTGGCAGCGGCAAGAAATACTGCTACCCCCACGGTTCTAACTGAGGTTACGGCCGCTCGCCCGGCGCTCGCCCCCGCGCTTGTTTCCTCATAGTACCGATTGAGCATGTGGATCACGTAGTCTATCCCGATGCCCAAGAGCAGCGGTATCAAAGCCACGTGAACCATGGTAAATTTGACCCCGAGGTACCCGAGCGCGCCAGCCACCCACACAGCTCCAACACCCAGCACCAAGAAAGGCAAGAGCATGTCGGAAAGGCGCCGGAAGACCAGGAAAAGGATCACGAAGATTAGGATGATGGCAGCTGGGATCAAAATTCTGTTGTCCCTGTTTACCACACCCATCAAGTCCCTGCTCATGCTGAGATCCCCAGTTACTGTGGATGTCAAATCGCCGTGCGCCTCATCGAATTCGTCTACTAGATCATGGAGAACACCAGTTTTTTCCGAGAGCACGCTCTGGGAGAGTTCGGGATTCACAAGAATTTTGACTAGGGCGACATCGCGATTCTCGGATACAAACCCGCTCGCCGCCTCGGATTGGGATAAGATCCCCTGGACACTCATCTCCAGTTGATTGTCTGACAGCGATTCGAGGTTCTCAATATAATCTGTAAAAGACTGCACGTACAAGATGTAGGTTTGGAGTTCTTGGTTCTCGCGCAGATTGTTTTCGAGTTCGGCGATGCTCCTGACGACATCGGCTTTCACGACGTTGTCCGCTTTGATTAGGACGTATTCGTACGTGGTACCCCCTACATCGTTTTCGACCTCGAGCGTGACTTTGACCGAGGGATAGTCTTGAGGTAAAAATTCACGGAACTCAGTTGTCATCGAGACCTTGGTGACGCCGTATACCGCGACCCCGGTGATGAGCAACACGCATAAAATCACGGCATAGGGTCTCTCCTCGGATGCTCTCGCTATTTTGCCAATCATCTTGGTGCCTCTCGACGGTTTTTAGCGTGCTTCTCCAGTTTTCGTAGGCGGCGGGAGGCTTCTCTCCGGACAGCTCGGACTAGGTCGCCCAGGCGAGTTGCAAAATATCGATGGACTCGCTTCCCCCGCTTCGTGATTGTGGGTTCCTTACGTACGAGCCCCATTCTAGATAGGGAACTCAGATGCCCCCTTATTGATCTCTCGGATCGTTTAAGGCGAGAGATAATTTCAGCCACGGTGAATTTTTTCTTTGTCCTGATCAGAAGCTCTAAAATTTCTCGGCCGGTGTTGCGTATCCCCAGAACGCCCGAGAGGCTGCCTAGTAGCCCGCTCAGCTCTTCATCGCTCATCGCGCCTCACGCTCGCTGGAAAAGGTATAAGTTCATCACGATTAAATAGCTATGCAAAATAATCTGCATACCAAAAGCGAGACTGGAGCAAGGAGTTTGAGTGGAAATGAAATTTTTTAACCGCAGATCTCGTGCTAGCGCTTCAGCTAGTGGAGGCGCCAAGTTGGGCAAATCTCCCAGAATAATCCTGACTGCAGACGAGACAATGATGAGCGAGTACAACTGGGGAATCTTCGTTGGGTTCGCCACTTGCATGCCTCATGGTATCATCCCCG
>CAZKSL010000106.1:0-3038 GCA_964555495.1 Hadarchaeota archaeon (SeqCode) | reverse complement strand
CCTGGGAACTGGGCTCTGCCGAAACCTCCGTCCTCACACCTGCGCTGATGCAGGGACCACAGTTCCTGGAGCCCCTTCGCTCGAAATCGTCGTGCTCGTCGCAGACTTGAAAAAACCCTGAGATATGGCCCGGGACGAATGCCAAAGCACTCTTCATTTACCGCGCCCTCGGAGCTTCTCGGCGGCCGCGTCCAAGATGGCATTGGCTATCTCAAGCTTTGAGCCCTTGACCCGCTGGTTCCCAGAGCCCGTGAAGATAATGACATCATTGGTATCGGTTCCGAACCCGGCTCCGGAACGCGCGAGATCGTTCGCCACGACCATGTCAAGCTGGCTCTCGGTCAATTTGGCCTCCGCCGCCTTCAGCAGTTGCTCATCCGACACGTTGACCTCGGCCTTGAACCCGATAACAAACGCGTCCGGAGCCAGCTCGCGTACGCCATCGAGCACCCGCGGGGCCGGGGTGAGCTTAATCCCCACCGGGGCTGAGTGCCTGAGCTTATCCTCCGCTGAGGGTTCTACCGTGAAGTCCTGCGCGGCTGCGGTCGCCACTATCACATCGTGCCCCTCCTGGAGCTCTTGGACTACTGCATCGCGCATCTCACCAGTCCGCTCAACCCTAATCGTGCGAACGTTCGCGGGAGGTGCTGCAGTTCCCGGCCCATAAACTAACGTGACCTCCGCCCCCCGGGCCGCAGCGGCTCGAGCCACCGCGATACCCATTTTGCCAGAACTCCGGTTGGTTATGATCTTGACCGGGTCTATGTACTCAATGGTCGGTCCGGCGGTAACCAGAACGCGCCTGCCTTCGAGATCCTTGGGGTGAAGCAGAGTCATGACGAACTCGGCAATCTCCCCAACCTCTGGGATCTTCGCCTTACCCTCCTCCAGCCGGGGCTCAAGGATATGCACTCCTATCTCTCTCAGGCGCGCGAGATTTTCCTGCAACAGCTTGTGCTCATACATCGACCCGTGCATCGCCGGGACTAATGCGGTCGGCTTCCTCAGACCGAGCGCGACCGAGACGACCGACGTGACAGGCGTGTCATCGATGGCCCCTGCCACCTTACCCACGGTGTTCGCCGTCGCTGGCGCCACGAGCACCAAGTCCGCCCACTTCGCGAGTTCCACGTGCTCCAGCTTCCCGGTGAGATCTGCGACAACCTCGCTCCCAGTGGCCCAATGCATGAGCTGAGGAGTTATGAGCTTCGTCGCGCTCGGGGACATGATGACTCGAACCTCTGCCCCGTGGCGCATGAGTTCCCGTGCAAGCTCGGGACACTTGACCGCCGCAACGCTCCCGCTAATGCAGAGAGCAATTTTCTGCCCCTTGAGCTCATCGCCTTTCGTGCCCACTATGTCGTGAGACGGATGCAAGGTCGATACCTCAGTTACAACAACGCCGAGGGGGTTTAAAAATTGCCTGCAGCGCGCGAGCTATACAGGTTAGGTGCCCTGGCTGCCCCACAAGAACTGTCCAAGTGATCTGAAGCTGAACCCTTCCTCGATGTTTGCCTTTAGCACCTTCAGGCGATACCTGCTGCTGAGAGTCCTTACCAGCTGAGAAATCATGTAGCCTGGCCTCATCACAAATTCTTTGTAGAAGCTGTTGATCATACTCTCCAGTTCATCCTTCCTCATGTGAGACGGGAACACATCGACGGCTGCGATCGGATCCTGCCATGCTTGTCCCTCGTCGAGATGGCCACCCTTCACCGCCATGTCCCAGAATTCCATACCGGGGGAGAGAAACAGGACATTGACTTGGGGGAAGTCCATGCCCTTGATCCCTAGTATGAAGTCGAAGGTTTTTCTCACATCGCTCGCGGTCTCAATCGGTGACCCTATCACGAAGGAACCTATGATGTTCTCGATCCCGGCCTTCCGAGAGTTCTTCACAGCTTTTCGGTTGAGCTCGGGAGTGGTGCCCTTCCCGTAGTAATCCAACACGCGCTGGAGTCCGCTCTCCATCCCGAAGTAGATGGTCTTGCAACCCACGCTGGCCAGATCGTTCATCACCTCGCGGGGAGCCTGATCCACCCGCCCCTCCGCCCAGAGATTTAGCTCGATCCCCCTCTCCTTGATCATCGAACAGATTTTCCTGATGCGCCTCCTATCAAGAAGCAAATTGTCGTCGACGAAACCGACCTCCTCGTAGCCCTGACTTTGCAGTAGTTCCATCTCCCCGACCACATCCTCGGGTGACCTAAACCTGACCTTGCGGTGAGAAAACGCGGCGCAGGCGCAAAATTTACAGTTGAAGGGGCAGCCGCGAGAGGTCACCATGGTAGTGAACTTGCCGGAGCATCCAACTATCCCCATAATCTCGGAGCGATATTCCTCCTCCAACAGCGTCCGGTCGGGAATCGGTAGCCCACTGAGATCTTGGGTGAGTGGCCTCTGGGGAGTCTTGACTGCCCTGCCGTTGTGTCTAAAAGCAATGCCCTTGACTTTCTTGACCTGTTTCCCACTCTCTAGTGCCTCTACGAGCTCAAGGAACGTCTGCTCGCCATCGCCGAGAACCACGTAGTCCACCTCGTTGGGGTAGGTCTCAAGTATCCTGTCGTAGGTGAAAGTTGGGTGGTAGTTCCCAAATACAATCTTAACGTCTGGGAGCTCCTCCTTGATGGCTCGGGCGAATTTTATTCCCTGTCTAAAGGTTGGGGTCAGGACACTTATCCCAACGACCTGCGGATTCTCCCGCTTTATCCGTTTCAGTAGGGCCTCGAGTGGTAGCTGGGCCCTGGAGTTGTTGATTACCCTAACCTCGTGCCCTGCGTCTTGGAGCACAGTTGCGATATAGAGGAGGCCAAGGGGGGGCCAGGCCGCCTCGCTCTCTATGCGCTCCACCCGCCCGGTATTGGGGGTTATGAGAACTACCTTCAACCTACCACTCCCTCAGACCATTTTTCTTGCATGAGGTAAACACATCTGCAGCTAGCCAGCGTCCGAGATATCTTCCTTGGTCTTCTTTATTTTGCCGTGTGTATCCATCTCGCCGTAGCGAACCCTTATAGACGAAATCGGCGCCCCATCCC
>CAZKSL010000105.1:0-3052 GCA_964555495.1 Hadarchaeota archaeon (SeqCode) | reverse complement strand
GGTCCGAACCCCGGCCTCGCGCGCGAAGTCATCCTCTTCCTTTGAGCAGGATCTCGTCCCGAGCTGAATCAGGCGCTCGGGCGGAAACTCATCGAGCACCCGGCGCATTACAGTCGCGTGACAGATGGACTCGTCCCGATACTCCTGGCGCAGATCTCGGTGCGCGTCGAGCTGCAGCACGTAAACGTCCTCAAAAGCCTTCAGGGCAAAGCACGTCAGCGTGTGCTCCCCACCCAGCAGGGCCGGGACTTTCCCGTCCTCGCGCAGCTTCATGACCACCTCCTCGATGCGCCCGCCCGCCGTCTCCATATCGGCCCCAGCCAGGTCCAGGTCCCCGACATCCGAGATGTGCAGGCGCTCAAAAACGTCGAGCCGGGGCATGAGGTAGCTCTCAAGATTCATCGAGGCCCCCCTGATTCTGGCGGGGGCAAAACGGGAGCCCGAGCGGTAGGAAGAGGTGAGGTCCAGCGGAACTCCGGCGAACGCCACCTCGGCGACATCGTAGGGCTCATCAAAGCCCCCAAAGCCTGGCCTGACCTCTCGGAGATGTTCAGATATCATCCTACCGCCATCCGCTTCTTAATTTCACTAACTCTTTCTCAACAAATAATAATGGGCGCTTGGCCCGGCCGCTGCGCAAAGTAATTCACCTATGACTCCAAATGAGATTGGAGGCGGGTAAGTTAGGAGGAATATATGAAAATGGAGGATGATCTTCAGTGAGGCTAAGAAGGCACCTGGGCTTACTTGATGTTTTTTCCATATCATCAGGCGCCATGATCAGCTCTGGACTATTTATCTTGTTGGGGCTCGCGTTCGCAAAAACTGGCCCCTCTCTGATTCTTTCTTACTTGTTGGCAAGTCTTTTGATTATCCCTGTCCTGCTCTCCAAGGCTGAACTCGCCACAGCAATGCCAAGAACTGGTGGGTCCTTCCTTTACGTACACCGAAGCATGGGGGCTGGTGCGAGCACGCCGGCGGGATTTGCCGCATGGTTCTCTTTGGCGTTTAAAAGTGCTTTTGCTCTGATAGGCATTGGCGCAATTTTATTGCTGCTTTTCCCAGGCATTTCAGTGATGCAAGTAAAACTTGTTGCTATAGCATTCTGCCTAGTTTTTACTTTTGTTAATTTAATTGGTGTCATGCATGTGGGGAGGCTCCAATCCGCTATTGTTGTCGGCCTCATCTCTCTGCTCGTTTTCTACATTATCTTCGGCTCTTTTTCCGTTCAAACCCACAGATATGTTCCCTTCATGCCCCTTGGCCTTGGATCAGTTTTCGCAACAGCAGGTTTTGTTTTTATTTCCTATGGGGGAATAACAAAAGTCTGCGCCGTTGCGGGTGAGGTAAAAAAACCTAAACGAAACATACCTCTTGGAATGTTTCTTTCTTGGGGCATTGTATCCATACTTTATATTTTGGTTGCCTTTGTAACCGTGGGCGTGGTAGGTTCCGCTCAACTGCAAAATTCTCTTACCCCGATATCCGATGGCGCCAGAATTTTCATGGGGGGCATTGGCGCCCTATTACTGGGTGTTGCTGCGGTTCTAGCGTTTAGTTCCACGGCTAACGCAGGGATACTGGGTGCATCTAGGACTTCAATGGCGATGAGCAAGGATAAGCTCTTGCCTCGTTCTTTTAGAAAAGTGTCTAAACACGGGGTTCCTTGGTTTTCAATACTTTTCACCTCCGCTTTCATGATTTCCGTTATCTTGTTTTTAGACCTGGAAAACCTTGTCAAGACGGCCTCAACTCTAAAACTTTTGTTGTTCCTATTAGCAACCCTATCCCTCATTTTTATGCGGGAGAGCAAGTCACGACATTATCGACCTACATTTCGGTCTCCTCTGTACCCGTGGATTCAAATATTTGGGATCGTTGGGTACGGGTTTCTAATTTTTGAAATGGGAATTGTCCCCATGCTGACCGTTGGTATTTTCATTGCCTGCGGATTCGGCTGGTATTGGGTTTATGCGAGAGGTAAAGTAAAAAGAGAACACGCCCTCCTACACGTGGTCAGGCGAGTTAGAAGGAAACAAATGACCTAGTTTGACTTGTGTGCATATGGTAAGCTAACGGCATCAAGGTGGTGCGGGGGAGGGGATTCGAACCCCCGAACTCCTACGAGACACGGCCCTGAACCGTGCGCCTTTGACCAGACTTGGCTACCCCCGCAGTTATAGGATTTTCGCTCGGATGCTTTAATCTTATCCGATAACAACCTTTATGAAAAGAACTGCCAAACTGGACTTAGGTTAAAATGTTCGACTCGGGCACCGTGGCATTCATGGGGGACCTTAATATTGGGACCATTTTGGTCTGGATAGTGATGCTGCTCATGATATCCATGATCTGGATGATGCTCATGCCTCAGATGATGGGCCTGCAGTCGCGGATGATCCTGAGACAGACAAAAAAATCCGTCCAAGAACTCGAGGGGTGGGCCAAGAAGAGCCGCAGCATCGCCCTCCGGAGCGTGACCAAGTACGGCCGCCCCCGCCGCGATGTCGCGAAGGAGCTGGACGATTTTCTGGAGTTCTTCGCGATCGAGCCCGTCTCCGCGG
This sequence comes from Hadarchaeota archaeon (SeqCode), assembly GCA_964555495.1. GTDB lineage: Archaea > Hadarchaeota > Hadarchaeia > Hadarchaeales > JAGGTB01 > CAZKSL01. The sequence goes on along the minus strand of CAZKSL010000105.1, from coordinate 488 downwards.
ACCCGGCCGGCGTGCTGAACCGGCTCGAGCACGTGCTGGACGTCAGGAAGAAGCGGTTCGAGGGAGTGGTCAGGCGCCTGGCACCCAAGAGCGACTCGGAGGCCGCCGCAAACCTCGAGATGACCCTGGAGGGGGCGATGGCCAGCTACACCCTATACAGGCTAGTGCGGCACTACATGCTGGTGGCCGAGAAGACCAAGAGCACCCAGCTCGTCATGGTCCTCCAGATGATACTCCCCATCCTGAAGGAGCACGCGAAGGCCTTCGTCGACGCGACCGAAGCGTTCTCGGAGGGCAAGGTCATAGGCGACGGCTTCGGACCGATGGTCGCCACGAAGCTGGCCGGCAAGACAAAGTGGCACGAGCCGATCGAGGACACCGTCTACGCCGAGGCGAAATTCGACGGGAGAAAGCTATTCATCGTTAAGGCCAAGGGTCCCGGCGGCAGGGTGGGCAAGCCCGGCGAACTCATCAAGCGCCTGACCAAC
>CAZKSL010000104.1:0-3202 GCA_964555495.1 Hadarchaeota archaeon (SeqCode) | reverse complement strand
CACGACGGTTTCGGAGAGGGACGCTTTCAAACCGAATTTCTCGATGAGGGCCCTCCTCGTCTCCTCGACAACTTGCTTTGAAATGACGAGTTTGATTTTTCCGTCAAGGGCGAGCTCCAGCACTTTCGCCTCGTTCCCCCTGTAGAGCAAGCCCGATATCAGCACGTTCGTGTCCACGAAAACCTTGGGCGGCATCGGGTTACTTCCGAAGTTCCTTTACCGCCCTTTGTACCATTGCCCTCGTTATGCCCGCTTTCCTGGCAGCCTTTCTGAGCTCCTCCGTCAGCGCCATAATGGATTCCCGCTCAAGTTTTTTGACCACGATGGCACCTTCGGCCTCCTCGACCACCAAGTAGTCACCCTCGGAAATTTTTAGGTCGGCCCTGATGTCTGAGGGCAGGGTTATCTGCCCGCTTCGCGTCATCTTCACTATCTCGACCGCCATAAAGCTCACCATAGTAATTTACTAGATTTTTCTATTTATATTTACCAGCTCGGGCGCGAGGAGAGAAATCGAGATGGAAAAAGGGTGAATTCCAGATGTGGCCTCAGGATACAACGCCCGGGCTTTGGCAAAGTCGATCCATTTCTCCTGAGTTGTTGCCCCTCCGCATCCTTTAGCTTTGCCAGCAGATATTAGGTTACAACATAGAGGACAACCCATACTTTGGGAACGCTTGGAGAAAAAATTGGCCTTCTAGGCCCCCATTTCATCCGCTGCAAGAATCTTGAACATCGCCCGCAGCTTTAACATAGGCCTATCTCCGGCTTCTTTGAGTGAGTGCTTTTCCTTCCCTTCTAACTGACGTTTAAATGTCCGTAAACCATTGTAAAAACGGGGGAAAATGCCCGAGAAAATCGAGATCGTCAAAACCGAGCTTGACGAGGATTTCAGGCGGAAGGTGAGGACGTTGCTGGACTCCGCCAAGAAGGAGATCGTCATCATCACCGGCGAAGGCGCCGCTTTCGGATTTCAGGATCTGAGATACGCGACCGAACGGGCAGTGGAGCGAGGGGCTGAAGTTAAGATATACTCCGTTTCCCCGGTTCCGGAATTCTTCAACAAAGTGCTGACGCTCGGGTGCAGCATTTACAGAGGGAAGCGGAGGGTGAAGGATCATTATTTGGTCATCGATGGAAGGGACTGGGTGATTTCAAGGGAGCATCCTCCCGCGGATGTGGGGCGAAGGCGAGGGGAACTTCATTTAAACGATAGGGATGGGGCCAGGAAAATTTTGGGCCAGTTCCGTCATCTGATTGAGGAGGCCGAGGAGATCAAAACGCCGGCGTGGGACTCTGACCCGCTGGTCGAGGCGGTCGAACGTCCAAGGGGTTGGGGGGTCAGAACCGATGCCAAAAGGTTCAGAGAGGAACTTTTTGGGTGACCCGGTGAAAGTCTTCGTGGACGCTGGGCCTTTCATCGCGCTGTCAAACAAGGATGACCCAGAGCATGAAGATGCCCGCAAACAGTTCGCAAAGGTAGCAAAAACGAAAAGGATTCTTTTCACCTCAGACTACGTGATGGACGAAGTTTTGTCGTTTGCAACCAGAAAGACAAAGAACCCGAAAATCGTCATGGGACTTGATGGGCTCATCCAGGACAGCATGAACATCCGCTTGTTAAAGGTCGATGAAGAGATTCTGACAAACTCCAAAATATACTTGAGAAAATTTGCCTCGATGCTCCTCTCCTTGACCGACTGGACATCCGTCGCGTTGGCTAGAAAATATGGTGTCGGAAAAATTTATTCCTACGATTCGGATTTTGATGAGCTAAAGAAGGCGGAATTCAAACATATCCGAAGGGTGGAATCGCTCTGATAGCTTTGCAGAACCCTTCCATGAAATAAATTATCGCGCTCCGATGGCAAAGAAGACTGGGGTTGGTCCGCCGCCTTGGGAGGGGTCTTGATTGGCCTTAGCGCAGGTTTTAATCGATCTTGTATAAATACAACATATGATGGACGAATACAACATAAATCAGACCATAAAGCGTCCCCAAACCTAACTTATAAAAATATGTAAGTATGTTGATTTTACTTAAGACGAGGCAAAATTCACTTCTTCCCCAGGAACTCCTGCCCCTCAGCCTCCTTGATCTTGGCTGGCATGTACTCGTCCACCACGTAGGCCAGCCCGTACTTGGCGAAGGCCTGCTGCTCGGCCTTCTTCCCTATCTCGAGCATCCTCTTGATCTCCGACTGCCAGAACTCAGTGTTGTATCTAGGGTCCTTGGCCAGCTGCTTCAGGCGGTTGATGTCCAGCTCCCTCAGCTTGTCGGTGGGGAGCTTGTAGTTGACGATGTCGCTCGCCGACACGCCTATGTACTTCGCGTCCGGGACGGCAAGCTCGTGGTTTATGTATGCCAGGTTGGCGCTCCCGGAGATTATGACCATGGCTATGTGGAATCCGAACGGGTCCCCGTCGCAGTTCAGGTAGACAGGCAGCTTCAGCTCCTCGTTCGCCCTCTTCAAAAACCTTCGGGTGGCCCTGGCCGCCTGCCCCTTCAGCCCCACCACAAGGGCGTCGAACTTCTTCCATGCGTTCTCCTGCACGAGCCTGTGATACATGCCCATCGTCTCCACGGCTATGACCCTCTTGGCGTTGCACCTGACGAACTCCACGTCGTCTATGGTTGGCGGGATGGTGTACCCGCCCCGCCCCGACTTCGTGGCGTCTATCTTGACCTTGCCCTCGCGCACGACCAGTTCGCCGAACACGGCCGCCCCGTCCTCCTCCGGGGTCAGGCCCAGATTCTCCCTCTTCAGCCCGAAAGTGGCCTCGAGGTCCTCTATGATCGCGTCGGACTCGCCCTGGTCGTTGAACGGCCCGGCCTCCCAGCCCTCGGCCGTGTAGTACATCTCCCTGAGGGTGGCGAACTTGCCGCTCTCGATCAGCTCCCTCGCGAAGTCGGCAGTGCACAGCAGCTGGGCGAATTTCTTCACCTGCTTCATGCTCCCGGCCGATCGGAGACCGAACCGCGGCCCCAGGACGAAGTAGCGGTTCTTCTCGTCGTATATGATGTTCGACGTGCTCCTGGACGGTATCTTCAGCTTCGGCGGCTGGGCCTTTAGGATGTCCTCGACGACCTCCTTGCCTAGGCCCATCAGGTCGTCCAGGGCCTTCCGCTTGTGCGCCTTTTCAGCTGTCTTTTTCTTAGGCATGTTCGACACCTGTGACCTTTTTCAGGAGCGGCTTGATA
>CAZKSL010000103.1:0-3231 GCA_964555495.1 Hadarchaeota archaeon (SeqCode) | reverse complement strand
GCCGCACCGCCACCGACTGCACCCGCCCGGCGGAGAGTCCCCGCCGACCCATCTTGTCCCGCAGCAGCGGGCTGAGCGTGTAGCCGACCAGGCGGTCGAGGATGCGGCGCGCCTGCTGGGCATCGACCCGCTGCATGTCGATCTCACGCGGATGGGCAAAGGCGTGGCCGATGGCGTCCCGCGTGATCTCGTGGAACTCGACCCGGTGCACCGGGCGCGGGCCGATGGCCTTTTCGAGCGCCTCGGTCAGGTGCCAGGAAATGGCCTCCCCCTCGCGGTCGGGGTCGGTCGCCAGGTAGACCTCGGACGCTTTCTTGACGTCCGCCTTTAGCTCGCGCACCACGTCCTTGCGCTTGGCCGGGACGATGTAGCGCGGCTCAAAGTTGTGCTCGACGTCGACGCCGAGTCGGTTGGAGGGCAGGTCGCGCACGTGGCCCACCGAGGCCTTGACGATGTAACCCTGGCCCAGGAAGCGGCCCACCGTACGCGCCTTGGCCGGCGATTCGACGATCACCATCTTGGGCTTGCCCGAAAGGTCGATCCCGGCCCACGGATCGAGACCCTCGTGGGCCGGCGTGCGCCCCATGCGGAACAGCTTGGTGCCGCACTCGGGGCACACCCCTTGCGTAGCCGGCGTGCCGTTGGCGGTGAACACCGGCTGGGGGTCGCTCATCTCGCGCTTGGTTTTGCACTTGACGCAGTAGGCTTCCATATTATCTCAACTTCAACGAGTAGGTTAGGGTGAGGCGGGCCGAAGACCCGGAGCGAAACCCAACGCTTTTGCCTGTTCAGATCTCACCGCGATCTACTCCCCGCCAGTGAGTTGAGTTCGCAGAGCGATGACATTGGACTTGCCAGCTGCCCCTTGGATAACCTCCCAGTTCTCGCTGAGTTGACTCGTGGCACAGGACAGAACGCAGCGGTCCTCTATGATACCTCTGTGGAATACTTGGACTTCCTTACCGTTAGTCGTAATATAGACTGGAGCTCCTAGACGGAAAGCGTAGGACCGTGCCTGTTTCGCCACGGTCTCAGACAAAGACACATCAGGCGCCTTTGCCTCTATAACGATAAGAGCATTGCCATTCCCATCCCAAATGGCCCAGTCTGCCTCACGTGTTATCTTGCTGCTGCCCTCCTGCATAGGGACAGGAACCCGCATTGCCATATCGCTGTCTTCATAGCCTAGATATCTCAACAACGGAAAAACAAACTTGGTCTCCACTTCGACCTCTGGGACTTTATCTCTCCAAGGTGACTTCTTCAGAACCTTCAACCAGGACTTGACTTGCAACTCTTCCAATTCCGCGAGCTTGGCGGCTGTCAACGTGTCGAGAGCTTGCTGGTGAGAGGTCTCGAGTTTTGCCAGTTCTTGCTGGTGACACTTTCTAGCACCTTCGCGACGCCATAGTCCTGCCCCCATCCCTATTAAAGCACCACCTAGTGGGTCATTTGACACAGATATCGCCATTGTTTGCGCCTGAGAAATGGCTGTGAGCGTGACAAGTGACCCACTAGTAGAAAACATAGAACAGCGCCAGGTGCGCCCTCTTGTGTAGCGAAATACTCAGTGACGCTGAGGATGCACATGCCAGCAAGCAACAGAGAAAGATAAACATACAAGCTGCTGCGGCTAGATATCATGTGTACCTCCTGTTACGTGAGCGGCCAAATCTCTCTCTAAGACTGCCGCCTAACTCTCAAATACCCGAAGTTCTCCTGGGCGAGATTGAGCGCCGCAAAGCAGGTAGGTTGGGCTGAGCCAGAGGCGAAGCCCAACACTTTCGCCACCTGTGCCTTCTTCTGTTCAGATCTCACCGCAATCTGAGGCGTTGGGTTTCACTCCATTCAACCCAACCTACCTACTTCTATGAACGTTGAAAATGCAGAATCGTGTCTTCCGAGATCTTGGACTCCAATAGAGCCAAGATTTCTTCAAGCTCGACGTTAGCTTCTTGCTGAAGACCCAGACTCTTGGCTACACCCTGTGCATCGGTACTAAATCGTTCCCGTAGGTCGATATGGAAACAACCGCTCTCATCTGACTCCAAACTATAGGTGTGTAGGTGCGTGGAATTACCTATTTTCGGCGCTTCGAGGTGGCTAAAGTCGAACGACCGCTTCATATAGTCCAACAGATGATCTTGCACAACCAGAACAAGATGCTTGTTTAAACTCAAAGGTCTCCACTTTATGATGGAGTTGCATCAAAATGGTCTTGGCAGTCATTTTCCAGTTCATACCAAACGACTTGTCCGAGGAGACTCGCCCACCATAGGGCACGCCTTTCTCTCGAAGCAAACTTTGTCGCTCTGGCCAAACGGTTCCAGTGGTATCAAGGGTTTGAAGCTCTACGCCGACGAAATCCTTGACTGATCTCCCGCGAGCAGAAGCGAGAAAGTAGTCAACACTCCCGCCTGGTATTGTGACTTCGGACACGACATGTAGGGTATTACCTGGCTCGTGAAGAGTTAGCAAATGAACACAGTCCGTAAAGATTTGGTTGCGCTCTAGCAGCCAGTGGGGACAAATGATAATACTGGACCTCTCCCTGCCGTATTCGACTGTGCATGTCCCAATCGTCTTGTCGGGCTCACTTTTGCGTACTTTTATACACTTTCTGTTGAGGAATGGACAGTATTCAGCAGAGGCAACGCGCACCCAATCTGGTTGCTCGTGAACTCGCGTGGATTCTCCGTAGAATTCAAGAACTCGGTTCATATTGATGCCGTCCTATCAGAGAAGTATACTCGACCTGGTAATGGCATAGCGCAGATATTCTTCAGACAGATCGATACCGACCGATTTACGACTCAGGATTCTGGCAACGTAATTGGTGGTCCCTGTTCCGCAAAAGGGATCCAAAGCAATTCCACCCTGTGGACAAGTCGCAAGCAGAGGTATCTTGCATAAATCTTCGGGATAAGGCGCAAAGTGAAACTCGCGTTTCTGAGTATCTTCGGGGATAATCTCCCAAACATCACTAGGCTTGCTTCCATTCGGATGGTACATCAGAAAGTAATATCCTTTATCTTCTAGTTCCCTGGCGCGACCAGAAACCCTGGTTGAATTGGAATGAGTCGTGCGTTGTTGATCTCGGATAATCATACGGAAGTCCGAGATCTCGCCCTTTCGAATCCCGTCGAGCATTTCCTCAAGGGCAACAAGGGCACATTCCTTTTCTTGGTCAGTAAGCGCAGTAGATAACTCAATTTGGCGCCTATATCGCAC
>CAZKSL010000102.1:0-3255 GCA_964555495.1 Hadarchaeota archaeon (SeqCode) | reverse complement strand
ATCGTCTACCTTGTGAAGGGCAGGAAGCCTGCAGAACCCGAGGCCCCCCCGGTGGAGCAGCCGCCCGCGGAGCCTCCTTCAGAGCCACCCGCCGAACCTCCCTCAGAGCCCCCTGCTGAGCCACCCGCCGAACCTCCATCCGAACCTCCCTCCTGGTAGCTTGCCAATTTCTGCCTTGGCGAACGCTTTTAATTGTAGAAAATTAACGCCTATCGGGGATTGATCTGGGCGAGAGGGCCTTGGGCATCGGACTCTTCTTGCTGTCGATAGCACTCTGGGTGGGCCCGATCGTCGCAGCTTTTGCGGCCAACGGTTGGGACCTAAAGGCTACCGTGATGCCGAGTGAAGATCAGATGTCTGAAATCACGGATCAGATTGAGGGCCTGTTCGATGGGGATTTTTCTGAGGACGTGATGGAGTTTACAGACAACCAGATTAATCTGGGGACTGGTGAGTTCAGAGTGACGGTGCAGCTTCAGTCTCCCTTCAATATCGACGTGAAAATCAAGAGCATCTCCTTAGAGGTTTCCTGCGAGCAACATGATGTGCCTCTTGGCTCCGTGCAAATGGAAGAGTCAGAGGTGAATGTTCCGGCCAACGGGACCGCGACTTTCACCCTAGTCGGGACCCTCACCTCGGCGGCCATCCAACACATAACCACAGTTCATGGAGGGGACCTCCCGGGGATCAACTCCACTGACATGGTCCTCGAGTTGGAGTTCTACGGCGTGGCGGTGAGTATTGAAAATATGGAGTGGGGTTAGCATGGAAAGGCCTAGTAAATTGCGGACCAGCGGGTTGAAGGGGCACCTGAAGGTCGTAAACTGGATCGGCGTGGTTGCAGGAGTTCTGATGCTGACGCTCCCGTTTATGGGCCCCTGGTGGCGTGCCGAGGTCGGAACTGACGCGATGAATCTCGCCTTTTCCCCATTTCACTACAGCGCGGATTTCTTGGGGCTGCCCATCACGTCGACCCTGGTGGGATATTTCATTCTAGCGGCCCAGCTCACTGTTGTAATCGGCGGAGCGCTGCTACTCACGGGCTCTCTGATGACGGACAGATGGTGGGGAAAGAAGCTGATGCGATTCGGAGCGATGAAGGTGTTCTGGATGATGATCATGTTCCTAGTGGTGATGCTACTGGGCGCCTTTGCCATGAACGAATTCCTACCGAACATGATGTCTGACATGGCTGAGGGTGGAAGTGTACAGGTCAACGTGCCCTATATCGCGGGATCCACCACTTCGACCATTCAGATGGAGGGCGCCACGATTACCGCGCCGATAACCGCGTCGCTCACTGGGGTGTTCTGGGTGGCGGTGCTTACGGCTTCCCTTGGGTTGGGGGCCAGAATCTATCACGGAAGGCTCATGAAAAAGCTGGGTGTCTCCGCCGAACCGAAGCCCAAGTCCAAGGATAAACCTAAGTCGAAAGCTGAGGAAAAGCCCAAGGTAAAATCTGAGACTAAGGTTGAGGCTAAGACTAAAAAATAATTTTGGTGGTGCGGCCGGCGGGAGTCGACCCCGCGTCACAGGCTTGGAGGGCCTGGGTCTTAACCACTAGACCACGGCCGCACAATTAACTCTAGGCTGGGATAATCTAAATTAACTTTCTGAGTATTGGTTTTCCGGTTGATGAGTTGGCATCGTTGGAGGTAAGTGCTGAGTTGAAAGAACGTTTCCCCAGGCTACAAGTTTTAGTCAGCCAAATAAGGGGCGTGAGGGTCGGAAAGCGCAGCGAGGAGTTGGAAGATTTTAACTCGATTTTGCGGCGGCGAGCGTTAGCCCCACCGTTTAGTCCAGAAGTCGTTTCTCCCCCTCAATTTTCTTGATATCGGTTATGTCCTGAGTTACCTCGAGACACCCAAGGTAGTTCCCCTTCTCGCCCCGCACGGCGAAGTATCTGATGTATATCTTTCGGCCCTTCAGATCAATCCAAAATTCCGCGACATCTCTCTTGTTTTCCTTGAATTCTTCGAGCAGCTGGTTAACTTTATGGAGGCTCTTCTTGGGGTGGCAGTCCTGAACCTTTTTTCCGATTACCCCTCGCCCACGGGGGAAGGTTCGGTCCCCATCCTTGTTGAAATATCTGACGGCGTCGTCTTTGTCGATGAAAGTTATCTCCACCGGGAGAGAATTGAGCACCGGCTCCAGAGACTCTTTCGGCACGTTCTCGATCATAGGATCCCTCCTATTATTTTCAGATCTTGGTGCGAGGGGAGGGATTTGAACCCTCGACAACCCGGTCTTCAGCCGGGCGCTCTCCCAAGCTGAGCTACCCTCGCACAGTTTAAGTCTCCCCCACTGCCGTATATGTAGTTTTCTCGCTTTGACTTGGGTTTTGACTTATTCCAGGCGTCGCGGATTTCTTGGAGCTGCCGTGAGGATTCTATCACTCAAAATTTTTGTGGCGGGCCCGCCGGGATTCGAACCCGGGTTACAGGCTCCGCAAGCCTGCGTCTTATCCAGACTGGACCACGGGCCCCCGGGACTATCTGGTCGTTCTACAAATAAAGCGTCAGCGGGAAAAGGTTAAAGCTCACTCCCTCAAATCTACTAGGGATTGAGATGGCAGTCTGTACGTCATGCAACCGTCAGATAACCCAGGAGGGGAGGGCAGTCAAGTTCCCCTGCCCCAGCTGCGCTAAGGCCGAGCTCTGGCGCTGCGAGAAGTGCCGCAAGGTCAGCAACCCTTACACCTGCCCGAACTGCGGATTCGCGGGCCCCTGAGGTTGATACGGATGGGCGAGGTCGCGGTCACGCTCAAGATAATGCCCGAAAGCGCTGACGTGGATTTAAATCAGATTGAGAAGGAGGTCCGCGCGCGCGTTGAGACGCGGTCAATCGAGCAGGAGCCGGTTGCATTTGGTCTTAAGGCGTTGCGCGTGTTGACGGTCGTTCCGGACGCGGCAGGGGGCACCGACGAAGTCGAGGAGAAGCTCGCAGCCATAAAGGGCGTCGGGAACGTTCAAGTCACCGATATCAGGAGACTTTTGTGAGAATTTTTGCAATCAGGTCAATCAGGAGTTAGTGGAAAACCATGAGCAAGTCGGTCAATCAGGTCAGGGCCGAGATTCCATTCCTAAACACTGGCATCATCTACTTGGACAGCGCCGCGACGACCCCCACTCCCCAGCCGGTGCTCGCCGCGATGCTCGAGTACTTTAAGGAGTACGGGCCGAACATCGGCCGCGGCCTGCATCGCGCAGCCACGCAAGCGACGGAGGCTTACGAGGCATCGCGCGGGAAAATTGC
>CAZKSL010000101.1:0-3262 GCA_964555495.1 Hadarchaeota archaeon (SeqCode) | reverse complement strand
CCCACGGCCCCTGATAATCTACTAACGTTCCACCAAAAAGCTATTTGGCAACCTCAGAGTTATGACGTTGGGGATACCAGGTGGACCCGCTCGTCTTAATAGGCTTGTTTTTCTCCACCCTCCTCTTCGGCTCGGTGGGGGGCACCGCCTACGCCGTTGCACACGGCTTCTCCACCTCCGCCACGATCATCTCCATTTGCATAATCAACGCCATAATTGCCACGTTGTTGTTCGGAATCGCTGGAGTCATCAGCGCGCGCCTGTTAAAATATCTGGGGAAAGAACGGAAGAAACTGGAGAAGAAAAGGGGCCCGCTGAGCACGCTCGGGGTGGGCGGCATCTCCTTTGTCTTCGGCAGCCTCTGGGCCGTGATAGTCGCCTATACCATAAACGTGAGGGGGGCCTCCGCCCTAGTCTCGATAGTGGTCGGAGGGGTCCTCGGCGGCCTGCTATGGACGCTCGGCTCGCTCGGGATAATTTGGTTCCTCCCCAACCCCTGGATCCTGTACGCCGTGATGGTATGCGTGATGGGGGCCATTGTTGCGAAGAAGGCGAGCGAAAACTGGGCCCTGATCAAGAAGATTTTGAGGGGCCTGCGAAAGAAAAAGCATTAATCAATTGCCGGGCTGTTTTTAGGAACTCGTGTAAATGCCTTGGCCGATGGAGGAGCCCCGGGTGGGAGTCGAACCCACGACCTGCCGCTTACAAGGCGGCCGCTCTAACCAGCTGAGCTACCAGGGCCTGAGTGAATAATACCCATCTAGGTTAATTTTTGTTGCCTTCAGACAAATCCTTTAAGACACACAAACCCAAGGCTTGGTGGTGAGACCTGTCACGAGATCCCGAGAGAGATTCGCGCGGATAGCTGGGATTGCTGCGATTTTTTGCCTAGCCGTGGTTACGCTCCTGCCTCAGGGAATTGGAGAGACCTCGGCCACCCGAGACTCCATCAGCATTGAGATCGTCGAGACCACGCCAGACATTACAGATGACTCAAATATCAGGAACACTGGCGAGGTCTGGCTTGAGCTGTTCGAAAGCGCTGAGAACACTATTGATATTGAGGAACCTTACTTTCATGACCGCGTCATCTAGGAGTACGATAATGTATGTGATGAACTCCAGGAAGCAGCAGAACGCGGTGTCCAAATTAGAATACTGACAAATGATTGGCCCACCGGACTCAACAGCTTGGCCAACAAACCGACCGTCGAGGTGCTAACACCGAGCGATGATGATCTTGCCATACACGCGAAATATTTCATCGTTGACAACAGGCAGGTGTTCGTCGGCAGCCAGAATTGGAGCTGGACTGCAATAGGAAATAATCACGAGTTGGGGCTGCTCATCGAAAACGAGCAAATCGCTTGCTCCTACACATACATCTTTGAGAGTGGCTGGGAGGCGGCCGGGGGTGAGACAAGGGGGGCCGAATACTGGGAGGCTGACTGGATCTACCCGGTGGCTTCCGGTCCTGAGATGCCACATGAGACAACAAGCACCTTAGTGGCCATTGAAAATCTTATCAGCTCCGCGCAGGAGGATGTGAAAGTCTTCATTTATGTCTTCTCGACGGGGGCAGGTGTCCTAGCGGCTGCCCTAACCTCGGCTGCGAACAGAGGTGTGAAGGTTCAACTGATGACCGGCGCTGACTACTATCAATCGATCTGGCCCGAAGAGGCCCTATACTCTCTCGATTTTTCCGACAGGCTAAGAGTACTAGCGTCGGCAGATAATATCAGCGTGAAGTCAACTTACCTAGGTACAGACAGTCATGCCCATCAGAAGATAATAATAGCAGACGGCGAGCGCGCGTACGTGGGCAGCGCGAACTGGACAGATTCCTCCCTGTATGATCGCAGAGAGGTGGGCGTTTGGTTTGATGACTCGACCCTCGCCTCGGCCCTGAGCGATTCCTTTGACGCGTACTGGAACAGCGAATACGCTAGATCTGTGGGGAGTTCGTCAACGAGTGAATCGCAAGATCAGACTATCTACATCGTGATCGTCGGGGTTTGCATCGCTGTGGCTGTGGTAGTGGTCCTATGGGCCTGGAGAACCGTCAAAAGGGGAAAACCCAGAAGAGAATGGGTCGAGAAGCCAGAGACAAAACCATCTAATCCACCGGAGCCATCGGGGCCACCAGAGCCACCCCCAATTGGCTAAAAAGATCACTTGCCCGCCTTCAGAACTCCTTCAGCCAGATCCGACATCGCAGCGCGCGGGTCTTCGGCCTTGGTGATGCACGAGGCGACCAATACCCCCTCGGCACCAAGTTCGAGCGAGACTTTGGCGTCTTCCCCCTCTGAGATTCCTGCGCCACAGAGTACGCGAACATCGGAGCTAACTTCACGCACGCTCTTGACCGTGTCGCTCACGACATCGGGCTTGACCTTGGACACTGCGCGTCCGGTCCCGATAAGCTCCGGGGGTTCGACCGCAACCATGTCCGGCTTGAAGGCCGCGACTTGTTTCGCCTCCTCCGGATCCTTGGCGCAGACTAGGCTCACGAGACCGAGCTTCTTCAAGCGAGCTACGATTTTACCTATTTCCCCCAACTCCAGCCGGTGCTCGGAGTGGTTGACCAATGAGCCGATGGCGCCCGCCTCCTTCGCCGCCTCGGGCAGGAGCCAGCCGGTCCCGCTCCCGGGCTCCAAGGAATCAACGTGCTGCGCCAGAACTGGGATTTCGACCTGGCTTATTACCCGATAGAGATCGGCGTACTGCGGGGAAACCGCGACCTGGACGCCCTTCTCCTTTCCGACCGAGGCGATAGTCTCCGCGAGTTCCAGCGCCCTCCCACCGATCGCGGTCGGATAGGCCTTTAGGTTCACGACTATCAGCGGCGTCTCAAGCACTTGCAACCCGAATGGATTACTCGCGCGAGCTTTAAGGTTTTTTGCGACACTTATTTAGAATTCCTCCGCGAACCCACCAACATGCGCCGCCTACTCGCCGCAATGTTCGCCGTGACGCTCGCCATGGGGATGACCAGCCTGGCTCTTCCGCTCTACGCGAAAGACCTCGGAGCCAGCTACACCGAGGTCGGGTTGCTGGGCGTCACATACATCGTCTTCAACGTGCTTCTATCAGTTCCCGCCGGGCGGATGGCTGACCGGTACGGGCGGAAGCTCCCGCTCAGCATCGGCCTCTTCTCAATCGCGTGCATCTTCCTGCTATACGCCTGGCAGGCCTCGGTCCTGTGGCTGCTCTCCGTGCGCCTCCTCCAGGGCGTGGGCGAGGCCCCCATCTGGGTTAACGC
>CAZKSL010000100.1:0-3353 GCA_964555495.1 Hadarchaeota archaeon (SeqCode) | reverse complement strand
GCTCACGATTCCTCACAAACGTCTTAAGCTAGGACGCTTTAAACAAAATCGGGCCCTGGTGGTGTAGCCCGGTCTAACATGCAGGCCTGTCGAGCCTGCGCCTCGGGTTCAAATCCCGGCCAGGGCGCCATATTTGCACCCCCGCTCACAGAAAACTTTAAATTAAAAAAGCCATGATTTTAAAACAACGAAAAGCATAAATATGTGTATTTTCAGCCATATTCCTATATACCGGGGCCCGTAGCGCAGTCTGGCTAGCGCACCGGCCTTTTAAGCCGGCAGTCGGGGGTTCGAATCCCTCCGGGCCCGCCGGCAATATGGCTGGTCGACCGGGGGCAAATAGTGGCTAAAGAGAATAGGGATAAGCAGGCGGAGTTCGACGTTACCAAGCACGAGCTGGTGCCGAAGCACGAGATTTTGCCGGGTCAAAAAGTCGAGAAGGTGCTCAAGAAGTATCGGGTGAAGGCTCACCAACTACCGCGAATAAAGGCCTCCGATCCCGTCGCCAAAGCCATAGGCGCGAAGGCGGGCGATGTCTTGAAAATCACGCGCGAGAGCCCAACCGCTGGTAGGGCGATTGCCTACAGGTATGTGATCAAGGGGTAGTACAGTATGGACACATGGTTACCACTCAAGGCTTTCTTCAAGGAGAAGGGTCTGGTTAGGCAGCACTTGGATTCCTACAACAATTTCATCGAGAACAGATTACAGCAAATCATAGACGAGATGGGGAAAATTGAGCTGGAGATTGAGGGATTCGATGTCAAGCTGGGCCGTGTTAGGATTGGAAAACCTTCGATCAGGGAAGCCGATGGATCCCGGCCCGGTGTTCTCCCGAACCAAGCCCGGCTGAGAAATCTCGCCTACTCTGCACCGATTTACCTCGAGATGGCCCCGATTGTTAGAGGTAAGGAGCGGGAGTTCGTCGAGGTCTACATCGGTGAGATACCAGTCATGTTGAAGTCTAAGATTTGCAACCTCAACGAGATGAGCGATGAGGAGTTGGTGGAGGCGGGAGAGGACCCCCTCGATCCTGGTGGTTACTTCATCGTCAATGGGTCCGAGCGGGTTATAGTCACTCAAGAGGACCTGGCATCGAACAGGATATTGGTCGAGCGTGACCGCCGCGCTGCAACTGAGGTAGCGAAGGTTTTCTCTTCCCGCCGCGGGTTCAGGGCGCTTGCCGTTGTCGAGCGAAAGAAGGATGGACTAATCCGTATCTCTATCCCGGCAGTCCCAGGCCATATCCCCTTCGTTCTCCTTCTGCGCGCACTGGGTCTCGAAAGCGACCGGGAAATAGTTGATGCAGTATCAGAAGACCCCGAAGTCGTGAAGGAGTTCTTTGAGAACTTACAAGAAACCATGGAGATCAAGACGAAGAAGGACGCTCTCGACCTGATTGGCCGCAGGGTCGCAATTGGGCAGACAAAGGACTATCGGCTGCACCGGGCCCAAGAGGTTCTAGATAGATACCTTCTCCCCCACATAGGCTCGAGCCCCGCTGACAGGATCCGTAAGGCTCATTTTCTCGGGCGGATGGCCGAGCGAACGATAGAACTCGCACTTGGTCGGCGCGATGTTGATGACAAGGATCACTACGCCAATAAACGCCTGAAGCTGGCCGGGGACCTTCTCGAGAACGTGTTCAGGCTAGCGTTCATCAATCTCTCCCGCGACATCAAATATCAGCTGGAGCGTGCTTACTCGCGCGGCAGGGAACCAAATATCAGGACGGCCGCCCGCGCTGATGTTCTCACTGAGCGCATCCGCCACGCTCTGGCGACTGGCAATTGGCCAGGGGGTAGAACCGGCGTCAGCCAACTCCTCGATCGAACAAACTATGTCGGCACTCTGTCTCACCTCCGCCGCGTCGTGTCACCGCTCAGCCGTAGCCAACCACACTTCGAGGCACGTGATCTTCATCCGACACACTGGGGGAGGATATGCCCATGCGAGACTCCCGAGGGCCCGAACTGTGGATTGGTCAAGAACCTTGCGCTTTCAGCTATACTCTCGACTGGCACGGATTCAGAAAAAGTTGAGCGCACTTTGCTCGGCTTAGGGGTCAAGAAGATCCGCAAGGGCAGTGAGCGCCGAGGCAAGGCTACTATCTACATCGACGGTCGGCTCTTAGGAGTTGCCGAGGACGGTAAGGAACTCGCTGTAAAGCTCAGAAAAAAGCGTCGTGAGGATGGCATTGATGAACAGGTGAATGTCGCGTACCACAAGGACATTAATGAGGTAATTATCAACACGGACTCCGGCCGCGCACGCAGACCCCTCATAGTTGTTGGCGATGGCAGACCCCTTCTGACTGAGGGGCACATAGAGAAGTTGAACAGCGGTGATCTCGCGTGGTCAGACTTAGTTCGAGAGGGCGTCGTTGAATACCTCGATACGGAGGAGGAGGAAAATGCGTACATTGCGGTAAGCGAGGAGGATCTAGCCCCTGATCACACTCACCTAGAGCTCGATTCAATATCAATGCTAGGCATCAGCGCAGCATTAGTCCCATACGCGGAACACAATCAGTCCCCTCGCAACACCTATGGGGCAAATATGGCGAAACAGGCCTTGGGGGTTATGGCCTCGAACTTCCAAAGGCGGGTTGATACTCGCTCGCACTTTCTGCATTGTCCGCAGGCCTCACTAATCGAAACTAAGGTCATGGATGCTATTGGCTACGATCAGCGACCGTCTGGGCAAAACTTTGTGGTCGCAATCATGTCGTATGGCGGCTACAACATGGAGGACGCGTTAATCTTAAACAAGAGTTCCGTTGATCGAGGGCTCGGACGTTCAACTTTTTACAGGCTCTATGAGGCGGAAGAGGGACGATATCCCGGGGGCCAACAGGACCTGCTTGAGATACCCAGTGAGGAGATCCGCGGTTACGCCGAGGCCAGCGCGTACCGCAATCTCGGGGAGGATGGACTAACAGAGCTCGAAGCTGAGGTTCGAGGAGAGGACGTCCTGATAGGAAAGACCAGCCCCCCACGGTTCTTAGAAGAGGCGGATGAGTTTGGGATAGCCATTGAGCACGCGCGCCGTGAGAGTTCAGTGAGGGTCAGACCGAATGAGGAAGGGATAGTTGACATGGTTCTTCTGAGTGAGACGGTTAACGGTGATAAACTCGCGCGCGTCAGGGTGCGCGACCTACGCGTGCCGGAGATAGGGGACAAGTTTGCGTCACGTCATGGTCAGAAGGGCGTCATCGGCGTGATACTGGATGGGACTGATATGCCGTTCACCGAGGACGGCGTTGTCCCGGATCTCATTATTAACCCTCACGCGGTACCCTCCCGCATGACAGTTGGCCAGTTGTTGGAGATGCTAGCTGGCAAGGCCGGTGC
>CAZKSL010000099.1:0-3430 GCA_964555495.1 Hadarchaeota archaeon (SeqCode) | reverse complement strand
CACCTGCTCCGGGTGGCGCGCGAAGTTGGCGCCGACTTGTTATTGAAGTTAACCAGCGACGAGGAGGCAGCTGAGAGCGGGAAGCTCGTCAATTTTCAAGGGGTTACCTTTCACCTATTCAGGCCAAAGTCCACGCCGGAGACAAGTCTTTTACCCCCCGCCACCAGATTCTAAAGTGCAATGAAGGGCTATCCGCGACAAATCGAGGACTGGCGTGATTAGTGATCGTCGGTGCATCGTTGCGGGAACACCCGAGCTGCTCGTCGGCAAACGTGCCATTATATGGTCCCCGTGGGAACATATTGGCGTGACACCTAGTGATGACCTCGGGCCAACCCTGGCGCGGAACACGGCGGGCTTGGCCCCCGAGCAAGCCTACCACGAGGGTTAGCGAGTGGAGAGCGCCGTAAGGCAAACGAAGAAGCTCGCGGTTAGTGTGTTAGGCCACATCGGGGGCCGCTACTTCAACTTTCTCTGTGCACTTTCCGCGAGAACACGTCGCGCGGTCTCCCAGGATCTCCTCGCGAAATCCGGGAGCTTCCCGTGCTCACGCACCCACCGCTCGAGAAATCGAATGGTCCTGGCGTCCGATGGGTAACCTGAGCCGAGCTCTCCGTACTGTTTCTTCAGCTCATCTATCCGCTGGTCGCGCTGGACCTTCGCGACTATCGAGGCCGCCGAGACCAAGGGATATTTCTGGTCGGCGCGGTGCTCTGCAACTATCTCAGTTTTCACACGCAGGTGATGCTCGATGTCTCTTGAGAACCTGGCGGGGTCGGTATCGGCCGAGTCCACGTAAACCTTCGACGGCTTCAGGCGGTTGATGACCCCGGCGAACTGCATCGCCTCGACCTGGTTGAGCTTTATTTTCTTGGTTAGGCGGAAATCGTCTATCTCGGCGGCAGAAATCTCGATGAGTTCAAGTTGCTTGGCCTCCCCCCAAATCAGCTTCGCGAGCATCGAGCGCCTATGGGGGCTCAGGAGCTTGGAGTCCCTCACGCGCATCTCCTCCAGTTCCCCCAGACTCTCGCGTTGGAAGGCAACCCCACAGACTACCATCGGCCCGAGAACCGGTCCTCGTCCCGCTTCGTCCAGTCCTGCGACGATGTCCGGCATCAGAAACCCGCAACATTATATATGTGCCGCTTTTCATAGAGTTTTGGGCACTGGGGAGTGGTTCATATAGCGAGGAGAAAAATCGATGTCTCGGTCGTGATTGGCGTCGTCGTAGTATTTGCGATTATAGGCGCGGCCGTCTTTGGGGCCTACTATTTCTTGGTCTATTCACCAGCCCGGCAGAGGCTGGAGGACGCTAAGACCGATGCTCTCGGCTACTTGGACGAGACTCTGGGCTCAATCTCGACCTCGCAGGCGGATAGCGCCGCCGCGAGTTACCGCTCTCAGATCCAGGATGCGGGTTCGACCGGCGAGGTCGCCACCGTCCGCTCGGAAGTTACCTCGGCCTACAACCGCGAGTCTAAGCGCTCGAATTTGCTGGCGGAGGTTGACCAGGCGACTAGTGGCAGCTTCTATTCCCTCTCTGATCTCGAGTCGAGCCTCAAGAGTGGCATAAACTCGAAGACCACCCTGAGCGCGCTTGAGTCATACGAGCAGTCCGCCGCGATTGACAACCAGGCCAGCACGGCTTGGAGGAGTCTCCACACGGGAGTTATCAGTAGTATCTCCGACAACGAGGTCGTAATGAGGCAGCACGACAGTCCGACCTGCGTCGAGTACATGACGAAGGACGAGGCGCTCTCGCATATCCAAACCAACTCTTGGTCAACTCTTCGTGAGCTGAGGTTCGAAAACACTGGTTCCTACGAGGTCCCAATTCTCGACACCTTCCAATACGCCCCGACCATCAAAGCTGGTTCGATCGTGGACGTCTACATCTACAACTACTCGACCGAAAACATGAGCCGCAGGGTGGGCGGCGCCACGGTCCGGAGTGTTATCTACCCAAGGGAGGAACTCGGTGTCATATCTTGGACCCTATCGGACGACGACGTCAGCCATGCCTACTCGACGAATGTGTGGGAGGCTATCAAGGCCGCGACGGCTGGCGACACGGACGCCGCGAGCATAAGTTGGGCAGACTATGCGGAGGACCTCATGGAAAGTGCCGCAAATGCCGGCATAGGCGACTTTGATTTACAGGCGCTTTACGTGATAGAGGTTCCGGGCCGAGAGGACGCGGAAGACCTGACGTATGTCGAGCAATACCTAACCTCGACGAGGGACGTGGTCCTCCTAGCTCAGATCACCTCCTAGCGAGAGCCACAGAATTCAGACGATTAGCTAGCCAAGGAGCTAAGATGCCAAACAACTTTCTGATTACAGGGCGACCGGGCAGCGGCAAGACCTCAGTGGTTGAGCGGACCCTAGCGGCCCTGCGCGACCGGGGCCTCGAGGCCGGGGGGATTTACTGCCCCGAGATCAGGGAGGGCGGTGTGCGCCAGGGCTTCAGGATAGTCGACGTGGGGACCGGGGAATCCAAGATCCTCGCGCACGTGGATCAGCAGGTCGGACCCAAGGTCAGCAAATACCGGGTCAATGTGGCGAACGTGGACGAGCTTAGTGAGTCCGCGATTGACCGGGCGCTGGAGGATGCGGACTTTATAGTGATTGACGAAGTCGCCCCGATGGAGGTCCACAGCAGGGGCTTCAAGCGCGCCGTCTTGAGGGTCCTAGACTCCGAGAAACCCATGCTGGCAGTCGTGCATAAGCGAACGACCACGGGCTTCGTCGGGGAGGTCAAGGCGCGTTCCGACGTTCAGCTCTTCGAGGTCACCCCCGAGAACCGTGCCAAGCTGCACGAGGAACTCGCTGGGCTCGTCAGCAAGGTCAAGCACGACGACTGATGTTCTAGGCTAAATTAAAGCAACCTGACACTACAGGATATTTTTGGGTGGGACCATCGTCTAAGCAGCTAGTAGTCGAGGGCAGGGTCAAGCTTGAGGTCCCGGAGCTTGAGCGGTTCAGGACGTCTCCTCACGAGTACGTCCCGTCGCTGACGGCTGTGTTTTTCAACCCGCTCATGGAGCTTTCACGAGATATCTCCGTCTCGGCAATTCAAGCGGTAGCGAGTGAAATGGACGCTTCTCGTGTTTGCGATCCCTTGGCAGGCGTTGGTGTGAGGGCCCTGCGCTACGCCAAGGAAGTCAGAGGGGTCGGGAAGGTCGTCGCCAACGATAAGTCTCCGAAGGCGGTCGAGTTCATTCGCCGAAACGTCGAACTCAACGAACTCGGGAATGTCGAGGTACACCAGAAGGATGCGAATGCTCTACTGACGGGTTACGGTCAGCGCTTTCACGTGATTGACCTAGATCCCTTTGGCTCTCCAGCTCCATTTGTCGACGCCGCGTGCTCCGCCCTGACCTGGAATGGAATGCTCGCCCTAACCGCCACGGTTGCTGCTCCCCTCTGT
>CAZKSL010000098.1:0-3615 GCA_964555495.1 Hadarchaeota archaeon (SeqCode) | reverse complement strand
TTCGAGATCTCCGCAGGGCCCCAATTGTGATCACGGGAACCACACGCGATTGGTTCAGCGCTCGGGGCCTCGAGCCGGACAAGTTTGGGCGAGAGAAGAGGTGATTTTATGGAGGTAATCCCGCTCGGCGGCCTGGGCGAGGTCGGCAAGAACATGACCGCGATAGGGTTCGATGGCACCTACGTTATTGTAGATATGGGGATCAAACTGGAGAGCATCCTGGGCTTCGACGACGCTAACATCGGAGACATGGGCAGGGCGGAACTGATTAACATCGACGGGATACCCGACGACTCACAGCTCCGGGATAAACGGGTCGCGGCGATTCTCCTCACCCACGGGCACCTCGATCACATCGGCGCAATCGGAAAGCTAGCGGGCCAATACAAGGCCCCGATCTACGGCGCCCCATTCACCATAGAGCTAGTGAAGGATGTCATTCGGGAGGAGAAAAACTTCAAAGTCACAAACGAGCTCAGGACTGTGGAGCCGGGCGGCGAGGTAGAGATCGGGGACATTCGCGCTGAATTTATTCGGGTTACGCACAGCATTCCCCAGACCGCTTGCGTAGCAGTTCGCGGCCCTGATGGTACCGTTCTTTGCGCGAGCGATTTCAAGCTCGACGATAAGCCACTCCTCGGTCCGACTACAGATCGCGGGCGTCTAGGTGAACTGTCAAACGACGGGCCGGTGGCCGCCTTAATAGGGGCGGTTAGGTTGGACGAGGAGGGCCCCACGCCATCTGAGTCTCACGTTAGGGATATGTTGCGGGAAACTATGGACGAAGCGATATCGGGCGGTAAGGGGGTGTTGGCTACAACCTTTTCATCTCACATCGCACGCGTGAGGTCCATAGTCGAGCTCTCCTACGAGTTCGGGCGCACTCCCGTCCTGATCGGTCGCTCGCTTCGGAAGTACTGCTCAATCGCCATGGATCTGGGCCTCGTTAAGTTTCCGCCAGAGCTGGGAATCCATGGGCGCTCGAATTCTATCCGCAAAGTCATGAAAAAGGTGAGGGGCCCACGGAAGGACTACGTGCTGGTGGTTACTGGTCATCAGGGGGAGCCAAATTCCGTGCTCACCCGCATTGCGGATAAGGAACTCCCATTCAAGGTAAAGAAGAACGACGAGGTGATATTCTCGGCAAGCGTAATACCCAACCCGCTGAACATCTCAAATCGTGAAATCCTCGAGACGAAGCTCCAGATTCAAGGCGCGAGGATTCACCGAGACATCCACGTCTCAGGCCACGCTGGACGGCGGGATACGCTCGAGTTCATTGAGCTGGTCAAGCCAGAACACCTGATACCGTGCCACAGTACCGTTGACAAGCTGGAGATACTCGCAGATATCGGGCGCGGGGCCGGGTACTCAGATAATCAGATTCACATTTTGAGAAATGGTCAAGGAGTGAATCTGGGTGGTTGAGGTGGATATTTTAAGATACTTGCGTAGGCGCGCCGACATGGTTGACCGCCAGATAAGTAAGCTCTTCCCAAAGCGGGCCAAGCCGAAACCCCTGACCGACGCGAGCTGGCACCTGTTTAAGGCCGGTGGGAAGAGGCTCCGCCCAGTGCTGACGCTCGTCTCCTCGGAGGCCGTAGGCGGGAAGGCCCGCGATGCAGTCGAGGCTGCCACAGCGCTCGAACTCCTGCACACATTTACCCTCATCCACGACGACATCATGGACCGCGACGAGTTCAGGCGGAACGTCAAGACGGTGCACCGAGTCTGGGGCGAGCCGACCGCCATCGTGGCCGGCGACGCGCTTTTCGCGAAGGTTTTCGAGGCGGTGACAGCCAATGCCAAGCGACGCAAACTAACTGCCAAGCAGACGGTCGAGCTGTTTGACACGGTCAGCAAGGCGAGCTTCGAGATATGCCAGGGCCAGACGATGGACATGATGTTCGAGGACCGCAAGAGGGTCCGGGAGGCCGAGTACATGCAGATGGTCAGCTCGAAGACCGGGGCGCTGATGGAGGCCTCGACCAAAGCTGGGGCCCTGCTCGGCGGCGGAAAACCGCGGGAGGTCAGGGCGCTCGCTCGCTATGGGCGGCTCATGGGGGTTGCATTCCAGATCCAGGACGATGTGCTGGGCGTGGCTGGTGCCCAGAAGAAGGTCGGCAAGCCCATCGGGAGCGACATTCAGGAGGGCAAACGGACCCTAATCATAGTTCGAGCTCTGAAGGCGGCCTCCAGCCGGGACCGGGCGAGGCTCCTGCGCACGCTGGGCAATAAGAACGCGTCAAAGGCAGAGATAAGGCGAGCGATATCGATTCTGCGGGAGACGGGAGCGATCGACTACGCAGCCCAGAAGGCCCGGGAGCTGGTCGATGAGGCGAAGTCTAAGTTGCGAGTTTTGAAGGATTCCAAGGCGAAGAGGTTTTTGCTCAAACTTGCGGACTTCACGGTGAAGCGCGAACTCTAAACAAGATATTTACCGCTCTTCTGGTTAAGATAGCCCCCCCTCATCCTTGGATTTCGTCAGGAAGTAGGCGCCAATCCCCACCACGACCGCAGCAACTGCGACAACCACGGTCACGAGGAGTTTGTTCATTCGATCGGCTCCCTGATTACGGAGCAAATTCCCCGTGGTTCTTCAATTACGTCAGTTACGCCCGGGATCTCTAGCGTCACCCCTTGCATGAAAACCGTATTATTGTAGTACATACGGATGGTGCCGTCGGGAAAAACATTAACGACCGGATCCCAGCCTATAAAGCCAGTGTAACCCATGCGAGTCCAGTTCAGCCCATCTTCGGAGACCGCACAGCAAACACCCCATCCACCTGCTCCCGTGTAAACCATTTCGTATTTTCCATCCCCTCTTATGTAAACATCACAAGATGATGCATGTCCTTGGTCAACAGCTTCTGTACCGTCTATCCGTATCCCCGGATCTGGCTCCCAAACCAATCCATCTGAGGAGTGTGCACTGTAAATTTGCTTAGTGGGCATTTCTCCTAAAAGTGTTGTAAAGGTTTCAGAGCCAGAACGTGTGTAGTACATCCAATATGTCCCACCAGGAGACAAAACCACAGCTGGAAGTGCACCGTAAAAATTCTCCATATTAGGAGATGTGCACAGGGTCTCATTTTCCCAGTTGTATCCATCGCTGGAGACAGCGGTCTTGATGTCAAACTCTTCGGCACCCTTGTCAATGGACCACCATGCTCTGTATCGCCCATCGGGAAGCTTGAGGATGCTCGGGCCACCACCAACGTACTCCTTTTCCGACTCAACAGTCCATGTTAGGCCATCTGGCGAGCTTGCGACTGTCCCCGAAACATCAGCTGCAGCGCTAAAGTTCATACAATAGCTGTTATCTGGGAGCTGGAAAACTTCCTGGTCACAAAAGACACCGCTTAAACGTTGGCCCTCAAAAGTCCATTTTATCCCTGCTTCTTGCAAAGTCTCGACGCTGACTTGGTCTGAGTTTTCATAGGTCCCGCCCGCGAGGTTGACCCTGACCGTGAAGTAGTAGGTCGTGTTCTGGGAAAGGTCGGTTACCCTGAAGTGGCAGCCCGTGATCGGGGGGTAACTGGGGTCGATAGCTGATACGTCGATAGAGAACGTTGATTTGTCGGTTATCGTTGCTATTTTATCCCCCAGGAC
>CAZKSL010000097.1:0-3637 GCA_964555495.1 Hadarchaeota archaeon (SeqCode) | reverse complement strand
GTTCAACCCGACCCCGATCACCCCGAGCCAGAGCAGCGGCATCACGATTGTGGTGATCATCCTCGCCCTCGCGCGCAGGAACCACTTCATGTCCCTGAGCCAGAGCGTGAACACGACCCCGGCGCCCATCCTATCGCCTCCTCGCCCGGACCATCATGCGCATCCGCTCCTTCGCCCCCGACTCGCCTTCCTCCCGTATCGTGCGGCCGGTGTAGTGGATGAAGACGTCCTCGAGGGTCGGCTTTCTGAGGCCGACCGATCGCACCTTCCCCCCGTGCTTCCGGACCCGGTCTATCAGCTTCGGGATGCTTTTCTCCCCGTCGGTCACGGTCAGGCGCAGGCCGCCCGCCACGACCTCCACTTTGCTCGCCAGTCTGCTTCGTTTGAAAATTTTGGCGAGTTTTTCGGGGCTGTCGACCTCGAGGGAAACTATGTCCCCCTTCAGCCGGTTCTTCAATCGCGAGGGCTTGTCGAGCGCTATGATTTTCCCGTGGTCTATGATCCCGACGCGGTCGCAGAGGTAGTCGGCCTCGTCCATGTAGTGGGTGGTGAGGATGGTGGTGACCCCCTCGCGCTCGTTGAGGGTCCTGATGTGATCCCAGAGGGCCCTGCGGGTCTGGGGGTCCAGGCCGAGGGTCGGCTCGTCCAGGAAGAGGACCCTAGGGTGGTGCATGAGCCCGCGGGCCATCTCCAGGCGGCGGCGCATCCCCCCGGAGTAGGTCTTGACCAGGTTGTTTGCCCGCCTCTTGAGCCCCACGAGTTCTAGCAACTCGTCGCCCCTCTGCTGTCTATCCTGCTTGGACATGCCGTACATCCGCCCGTGGAAGTCGAGGTTCTCGCGACCGGTCAGGCGCTCGTCCAGCGAGGGGTCCTGGAACACTATGCCGATCGAGGACCTCACCGCGTCGGCGTCGTTGTTAACGCCGTGGCCCCAGACCTTGGCCGAGCCCCCGGTGGGCGGCAGGATTGTGCAGAGCAAGTGGACCAGCGTGGTCTTCCCGGCCCCGTTCGGTCCGAGCAGGCCGAAGAGCTCGCCCTTCCCTATCTCGAGCGTCACGCGGTCGACTGCGACTAGCCCGTTGAACTCCTTGGTCAGGCCCCTTGTCTTGATGGCGTACATGATCTCACGTCCCCCCGAGGCGAAACGCTTTTTCCCTCTCTCTTAATTTACTTAAAGCCGCTAAGTGAATAAGAAAACTATGCACGAGGCGCTGAAAATGCCGAAACCGACTGGACCGACGAACCCGCTCCTGCGAAAGCTCGCGAGAAAGCTCCGTGAGAGGGGAAAGAAGCTGGACGTGATGTTGTGGCGGGAGCTGTCCGAGAGGCTGCTCAGGCCCAGGCGCTCGAGGGCAGAGGTGAATCTCAGCCACCTGAACCGCCACACGCGGGAGGGCACCACCTTGGTCGTGCCCGGGAAGGTGCTCGCCGCGGGCAAGTTGGGCCACCCAATAACTGTTGCCGCGTTCAGGTTCTCGGGCCCGGCGAGGCGAAAAATTCGCGCGGCTGGTGGAAAAGCCATCAGCATCCGGGAACTTCTCGAGCAGAATCCCGATGGCAAAAACGTTGTGATAATGGAGTGATTTGGATGCTCATCGACGCGACCGATTTGGTTCTGGGGCGGATGGCGAGCGCCGTGGCGAAGCGGTTGCTCGAGGGCGAGGAGGTCAAGGTGGTGAACGCCGAGAAGGCGGTCATCACTGGCCGGCGAAAGTCGACCCTCGGCGAGTACGACACGTGGATCCGGATTCGGGCGCTCGCGAATCCGCGCAAGGGGCCGCTCCACCCTCGGAGACCGGAGGACCTCGTCAGGCGCACTATCCGCGGCATGATCCCCTACAAGAAGTCGAAGGGCAGGGAGGCCTACCGGCGCCTGAAGGTTTACGTCGGCATACCGGCGGAGCTCGAGAAGGAGAAAGCACAACCCCTCCCGGGGGCGCATCTGGATCGCTCGGCCACCCGTCGATTTATTAGGATTGGAGAACTCAGCAAACGCTTGGGAGCAAAATTTTAGGTGTTTCGGATGAAGATAGTCCAGGCTGCAGGGAGGCGCAAAGCCGCCGTCGCCAGGGCCACGGTGCGCGATGGCAAGGGCAAGGTCTACGTGAACGGTCTCGCGCTCGAGGCTCACGGGCCGGAACTCGCGCGCCTTCGAATCCAGGAGCCCCTAAAACTGGTGCCGGACGTGGCGAAGAAGGTCAATATCGACGTCAATGTCTCGGGCGGGGGTTTCATGGGCCAGGCCGATGCAGCTCGAACAGCCATCGCGAGGGGCCTCGTGAAGTGGTCGGAAGACGAGAAGTTGCGCGAGCAGCTGAAGGAATACGACTGGGCGATGGTCAAGAGCGATGTCCGCAGGAAGGAGCCGGGGAAGCCGGGCGGCCCTGGCGCGCGGGCTAAATATCAGAAGTCGTACAGGTGAAGAAGATGATGGAACCCGTGAGATGTTGGACTTGTGGCAAGCTCGTAGGCGACAAGTACGAGGAGTTCAAGAAGCGCGTCGCCCAGGGGGAGGCGCCGAAGGACGTTCTCGACGATTTGGGCATCAAGCGCTACTGCTGCCGCCGCATGCTGCTCACGAGCACCGACTTCACCGAAGAGATAATGAAGTTCAAGCGCTAATGGAATTTTGAAAAGCGGCGCCGGGCGAAGTCGCATGGCGAAGACTGAATGGTACTTGGATTTTGTAGACCCGAGCTACGAGCCGAGCGACGGGGATCTCCTAGCCTTTTTCAGGGTCGAGCCGGCAGAGGGCATCAGCATCGAGGAGGCAGTCGGGAGGGTGGCCTCCGAGAGTTCAATCGGCACCTGGACGACCCTGACCACGATGTCGGAGGAGAAGCGCGCCCTCATGGCAAAGGCGTACGAGATCGATGGGCCGTGGGTGAAGGTCGCCTACCCGCCAGAACTCTTCGTGGGCGGGAACATGCCCCAGATCCTGAGCTCCATCGCCGGCAACATATTCGGCATGAAGGCTCTCAAGAACCTGAGGCTGCAGGACATCCGCTGGCCTCCGGGGATACTGAAATCGTTTGGAGGGCCCCAATTTGGCATTGATGGTGTAAGAAAAATTTTTGGCGTCGAGGACAGGCCCCTGACCGCGACGGTCCCGAAGCCGAAGGTCGGGATGAGCTCCGAGGAGCACGCGCGCGCGGGCTACGAGGCGTGGACCGGCGGCCTGGACCTCCTGAAAGACGACGAGAACCTCACCGGGCAGCGCTTCAACCAGTTCGAGCGCAGGGCCAGGAAGTCCTTCGAGGAGCGCGGCCGGGCCGAGAGCGAGACGGGGGAGCGGAAGAGTTACCTGATCAACGTGACGGCCGAGACCAACGAGATGGTGAGACGGGCGGAGCTGGTCAAGGAGCTCGGCGGCGAGTACGTGATGGTCGACATTCTGACGGCCGGGTGGTCCGGAGTTCAGACCCTTAGGGATGCCTGCGAGGACCTGGGTCTGGCGATGCACGCACACCGGGCCTTCCACGCGGCGTTCACCCGGAAGCCGGAGCACGGGATGTCCATGCTGGCGGTGGCGAAGGTCGCCCGTCTAGTGGGACTGGACCAGCTGCACATCGGGACGGTCATCGGGAAGCTCGAGGCTCCGCGGGAGGAGGTGCTGGCGCTCCAGGAGGCGATAGCC
>CAZKSL010000096.1:0-3649 GCA_964555495.1 Hadarchaeota archaeon (SeqCode) | reverse complement strand
GACCTTCTCCTCGCCCTGCGCCAGAAGCCCCGAGGTGTAAGACTCCTTCTTTGGGTTGTCACGGCGGTCCTTTATGACCTGGAACACCTCATCTAGGACTTCCGTGCCCATTCTCATCCCTCCTTTAGTCTCTCGCGAATGCTCTGAACGTGGGCTGGCAGCCCCTCCACCTCGGCCAGCTTCTCAGCTACTTTAGCCAGTCGCTTGAGCCCCTGCCTAGTCAGCTTTTGCACGCTAGGCATGCGCACGAAGTCCATAACCGAGAGGCCCGCCCGCCTGCGAGCGGCGCCGCCTGTGGGCAAAACGTGGCTCGGGCCAACTGCAAAATCTCCGACGACGACTGGAGTATATGGCCCTATGAAAATAGCGCCGGCGTTCTTGATCTCCTCCAGCGCCTTCTGAGGGTTTCTCACCATCAGCTGAAGGTGCTCGGGGGCGTAGTCGTTCACAAACCTAATGGCCTCCCCCGTGTCTCGAGCGACTATCGCGCGGCCGTATTTCTGAAGCGACTTCGATATAACGCTCCTCCTCGGGGCGCGAGGGAGCATCGAGCGTATTCGCTCGCACACCTCAGACGCCAGCTTCTCAGAGGTTGTCACCAAGACCGCAGCAGCCGAGGGATCGTGCTCGGCCTGCGCTATTAGGTCCGCCGCCACTTGTCCCGGCTTGGCAGAGGAGTCCGCGAGTATAAGCACCTCGCTCGGCCCCGCCACGAAATCTACGGCGACCTCCGGAGCCACGACCTGTTTAGCGGCCGCGACGTACACATTGCCCGGCCCGACTATCTTGTCGACTCTCGGGATAGTTCGGGTACCATATGCCATGGCAGCGATGGCCTGCGCGCCGCCCACCCTATAGACCTCATCGGCGCCAGCCACGTTCGCCGCCGCCAACGTCGCAGAGTTTACAGTCCCATCCTTTCTGGGAGGCGTGCATAGAACCACCCGTTCGACCCCGGCGACCTTGGCCGGAATCACCGTCATTAACACGCTGGAAGGATACCTCGCCAGCCCCCCTGGAGCGTAGACGCCGACCGATTCCAATGGGCGGATTATCTGGCCAGCCCTTACTCCTCGCTCAAACTCCTCAAACCACTCCTTCGGCACCAACTTCTGATGAAATCTTTTGATGGCATTGGCCGCCGCCTTGATTGCCTTAACAGTCTCGGGATCCACCTCTTTGTAGGCGGCGCGAATTTCCTTTTCCGGAATCCTCAGCTGATCCCGGCTGAGCTCAGCGCCGTCGAACTTTTTGGTGTACTCCAAGAGCGCGAGGTCGCCTCGGCTGCGTACCTCCGACACGAGCTTGCATACCTTCAGGAGGGCCCCAGCGACATCGCCTTCCGACCGCCGAAGCAGCATATTATAGTAGCGCTCCGGGTACTCTCCCAGCCTAACTACCTGTAGAGGTGAAGACTCCATTTTCACAACCTCACGGGGATGCCCTGCTCCTTCAGGTAAAGCTTGACCTGCTCGACCGTGTATGTCCCAAAGTGGAAGATGCTCGCGGCTAAAGCAGCGTCTGCCTCGCCCTCAACAAAGGCGTCGCGGATGTGTTCGAGTTTTCCAGCGCCGCCAGAGGCGATAACGGGGATATCAACAGCCTCAGCTATCGCGTGTGTGCCCTCCAGATCGTAACCTGCCTTTGTACCGTCCGTGTCAACGCCCGTGTACAAGATTTCCCCTGCACCGAGTGACTCGACCTGGTTCGCCCACTCTATCATGTCGATGCCCGTGGGCTTCATTCCGCCGGAGACGTAGACCTCCCACTTGCCGCTAGAGATCTTCTTCCCATCAATGGCGCTGACGACGCTCTGCTTGCCGAACTCCTCGGAGAGCTCCCCCAAGAGTTCCGGGCGCTTAACCGCCGCGGTATTTACTGAAACTTTGCTAGCACCCGCATCTAAGGCCGATCTCGCATCTTCGATACTTCGTATGCCACCGCCGACGCCCAGCGGGATTGACATCTGCCCAGCGACCTTTTGAACTGCCTCGACAAACGTTGGTTTTTCCTCCGGTGTCGCGGCTATGTCTAGAAATACTAGCTCGTCCGCTCCCTGTTCCTCGTAGCGTCTCGCAAACTCAGCTGGGTCGCCCACTTCTTTCACGCCCTTGAAATTCACACCCTTGACGAGTTTGCCGTATTTGGTGTCCAGACACGGTACAATTCTCTTATACAGTTAGACCACCCCTTTGGTGCTCGATGCACCTCTCGCACGGGTGCGCTTGCCCACGGCTTCGCTCATCGCCACACCTAGGGCCTTGAAGATCGCCTCCGCCTTGTGGTGGTCGCTCCGCCCGCGCATGACCTCTACATACAGGTTGAACCTGCCGCTCGACGCCAGGGTCTCGAGCAGGTGCTCCACCAAGTCTGAACTCAGGTCATCGAGCCGCTTCTTCCTGAACTCGACCTTTACCCTCGAGTAGGGCCTGCCGCTCAAATCCACCGCGACCATCGCGAGCACATCGTCCATCGGCACTACAGCGTCACCCATCCTGCGGATGCCAACCTTCTTGCCGAGAGCCTTGTCCATCGCTGTGCCTAGGCAAATCATCACGTCCTCCGCCACGTGGTGCCCGAAGTCTCCACGAGCCTTCACCTCCAAATCCATGCAACCGTGCTTCGCCATGCTCCCCAGTAGGTGGTCAAAGAATTTGATGCCCGTGTCCACCTTCGCCTTCCCGGAGCCGTCCAGGTTGACAGACACATCGACCTCTGTCTCCTTGGTCTTCCGCTTCACCTTACCCTTCCTCATTTTGCCACCTCCATCGCTTCCTTTAGCGTGAACTTGTTCTCATATAGTGCCGTTCCGATCACAAGTGCTGAGGCCCCAGCCTCCTTCGCGGCCTTGATGTCCTCAAGGGAACTCACACCTCCCGCAGCGATGATGGGGATGCGGACGGATGCCGTCAGCTGCCGAATTAAATTGGCGGCCACACCCACCATGCGCCCCTCAGCGTCCACGTTTGTAAATAGCATCGAGCCCACTCCGAGCGCCTCGAACTCCTTGGCAGCGTCTATGGCGTTCCTTTCAGTTGAAGTGCGCCATCCCTCAACAACTACCTTTCCGCTTTTAGCGTCCAGTGCAACGACGATTCTCACGCCGCCAGCTAGCTCCACCAACTTGCGCACCACTTCTGGCTCCCTCACGGCAACCGTCCCCAGGATTACGCGATCGGCGCCAATCCCGAGAAGTTCGCTCGCTTGATCCACCGTCCTGATGCCTCCTCCAACCTCGACGCCCACGTTCACGTTCGCTAGAACCTCTGACACCTTCTTGAAGTTGTCGCCCTTCCCCATCGCGGCGTCGAGATCGACCAAGTGTAAGTATTGAGCGCCTTGGTTCACCCATTCCACC
Organism: Hadarchaeota archaeon (SeqCode); assembly: GCA_964555495.1. Lineage (GTDB taxonomy): Archaea > Hadarchaeota > Hadarchaeia > Hadarchaeales > JAGGTB01 > CAZKSL01. The sequence goes on along the minus strand of CAZKSL010000096.1, from coordinate 291 downwards.
GCCGCCTGCACCGGATCGCCGTATTCCTTTCCAGACTCAGGGTCGCCCCCGACCAGCTGGACGCAACGCCCGCCCTGGATGTCCACAGACGGTATCACCAACATATTCACCACCATGACATACCTATGTCATCACGGCAGAATTCGCTCGATTGGCACCACCAAGATGTCTCGAGCACCCTCCTTCTTCGCCTTCCTCACTAAATCGTAAACCCCATCCGCGTCCACGACGACCTGTACCGCCAGCAGCCCCTTGGCCTCGACCTTCGACACCGTCGGGCCAGCCATCCCC
>CAZKSL010000095.1:0-3657 GCA_964555495.1 Hadarchaeota archaeon (SeqCode) | reverse complement strand
AGACGTAGGGGATGTTCTTCTCCTCACAGAGCGGCGGGAGATGGGCGACGATCTCGGCTGGCTCGACATCCTCGGCCATTACCACGAGCTTTGTCTTACCGCGCTCAATCGCCTTCGTCGCCTCGTTGGCCCCCTTTCGAAGCTTCCCGGTATCGCGGGCCTTCTCCACGGCCTCGTAAACCTGGTCGGCGAGTTCCTTTGACACTTCAAATCGGACGTGAATCGGTTTCTTAGCCACTTCAGCACCTCCTTCAGGCTTGCTTCATCACTCATGGGTGGTGGCTTTTTACACCTTTAGGGTAGCGAGTTATTTTAAACTTGCTATCGACGGTTTGAGTCCGGATTTTGAGCGAAACGTGCGCCGGAGCTGGCAATGCTGGTCACTCGGCACCCACGGCAATGAAACGAGATCTAGATAGGTAACTTAATTAGATAACCTATCTAAAGCAAGAAAAATGGGTGCAAAATGAAGAGGTTGATTACTGGTCTACTCCTTTGCCTACCAATAGCGCTGCTGATATCGGCGAGTGGCGCCCAGGCACAAATCTCCATGGAAAACGCGGATATCGACATCACTATTGAACCCCTATCTGACGGGCGATGCCACGTCACTGCCACGATGCAATTGGTAACGGATACAACCATGAACCTCGAAGATTCACCGGTCACGAGCGTGGAATTGGACCTCCAAATTACTTCACCCAGCTCCGGTGAAATTGAAATCGACGCAGACGTAATCGCGGATCTCGCGAGTGGCATACTTGACCCCGATATCGAAGCGCAACTGGCGGTTATTACCCCAAGCTTGGCCAACATTTACATTCAATCTTACGTGCCGGATGGGTCGACCCTGGGCGAACTTCTCGAAGGATACATCGAACTAATCCCCGAGCTTGCCAGCGTAACAATCGACGATATAAGCTGCACAAGTTTCTCCTGGAGCAGCCCTAGGGAAAGCGCTAGCCTTTCAGCGACTTTGAGCGGGACCATCCTCGAGAACGAAGAGTTGCGCAGTGAGTTGCCGGCTTCCCTCGAAGGATCAGCCGAAGTGACCGAAAGTTCCGTCAGCCTGTCGTTTGAACTCGAGAGCACATCTGCCGAACTCAGCTTAAGTGCAACTGCCCAAATGACGGGAGAAGTCTTGACCACAAACATAAACTTTGACGGATACTTTGACCTCCCGCGCACAGGAGACCAAGTGCAGTGGGACTTCGAAATCCCGCAAATCCAACCGTTCCTCGGGCCATATGGCTACGAGAACTTGAGCGATGAACTCGAGCAAGCCGACATTACGCTAACCCTGAAACTGCCGTCGGATGCCAGCGTCTCCGGATTGCCGGCCGGTGCTCAGCAGGATGGCAGCACCTACACCTGGGACGGTGACAACGCTGCGGATGCAATTGCCATGATAACAACAGGACAGCTAGATGGTGAGATCACATATGAATACGTGCCCTCGTCGGAACTACCTTGGATATTAATCGGCTTGGGAATAGCAACCATCATAATTGTAATCGCTGTCGCCGCGGCGGTTCGCCGGAAGTAAATCACAAAGCCCTATCGATGGGCGAAGACCGCCTCGACCTTCGGCTTGACCTTCTCCAGCCTCACGAAGCCGTATCGCTCGAACTGAACCATCTCTCCCGGATCTAGCCCTGACACCTCGGGCTCTGCTAGCCCCCGGTCGCGCGACCCATCGGGCCTCAACACCTCCACCTCAACCGCGTTAGCGGAGACCCACTGCATCTTCGGTGCATCGCTTACCTCAAAACCTGTGAACTCTGCCTCAAGCGGCTCGCGTGAAGTCAGCTTGAAATTCAAGAGATCTTTCAGTCGCAGAACTTGACCCTCTTGCACCTCCGAGAGATCGCCCGAAGCGGCCCACACAATCAATTTATCGCCGTCCCGCTCCAGCAGGAGGATGCGGTCGCCGCGGTCGGGTCTGCTTGGGTGCAGGCGCAGGCGAGCCTCCTCAAGCTCTGGGACTCCGTGAATCACCAGCTTCACCGGGTTCGGGATGAAGAAGTAACGATTTGCCTCGGGGTCTATCAGCCTGCGGTTCTCGGTGTAGAGGGTGTCCAGGCTGAGCGTCGAATCGACCGGCGTCATGCCGACATCTAGGATGACTCGCCTCACCGCCTCGGGGAGGACCCCCCGGCGGCGAAAAGCGGCAATCGTTCCGAGCCTGGGGTCGTCGTAGCCCTCGTACTCGCCAGCGCGGATGCCCTCCATCGTCCGGGTCTTGCTCAGGACCGCTCCGGAGACCGACAGCCTACCGTGCTGAACCGCCGTCGGGTAGTCCCACCCGAGGTGCTCGAACAGCTGTCTCTGCCTCAGCTCGTTCACCTCGTGCTCCTTGCCCCGAATGATGTGCGTCACCCCCAGCTCGTGGTCGTCCACCGAGACCGAGAAGTTATAGAGGGGCCAGACCCGGTAGCGCTTGCCGACCTTTGGATGGGGCGCGGTGACGATCCGCAGCGCCGGCCAGTCCCGCACCGCCGGGTTCGGGTGCTTCAAATCCGTCTTAATCCGGACGACTGCCTCTCCCTCGTCGAATTTTCCCTCTAGCATCCCTCGCCAGCGCTTGAGTTGCTCCTCGGGGCCCAGCTCGCGACATGGACAGGGCTCGCCGCGATCCCGCAGGCGCCTAAACCCCTGAACCTCACATGTGCACACGTAGGCCTTGCCGTCGCGCAGGAGCTGCTCCGCGTAGTTATAGTAGACCTTCAAACGCCCGGACTGCTCGATTTCTTCGTCCCAGCTCAGACCCAGCCACTGGAGGTCCTCGCGAATCAGATCGTACATCTCGGCCAGTGCGTTCGCCGGATTTGTGTCCTCGAAGCGGAGGATGAACTTGCCCTTGTAGTGGCGCGCGTACTCGTGGCTGAGCAGCGCCGTCCGGACATGGCCCAAGTGCAGGGGACCGTTGGGATTGGGCGCGAATCGCGTGACGACCGCCGGATATTTATCGGCCTCGGGGAGTTCGGGTAAACCGCGGCGTCCCTCGTGTGCCAACTCCTCTGGGGGGCCAAGCCTCTCAAGTTCGGCGCGCTGTTGCTCTTGCGATAGTCGGTTGACCTTCTCCACCGCTCCCCTGACGGTTCGCATTAGCTCCTTGACCTTTGGCTTCAGCTCCGGACGATCAGCGATGAGCTTGCCCACAACCGCCTTTGGACTCGCTCGCCCTTCATGCTCCAATGCATTTGCGAGAGCCCAGCGACGCGCCTCTCTATCGATGCTCTTCAACCGCACATCTCCTACAAGTCCCATATCGCCGTTACACAATAAAACTGAAAGGTTAGCGGATCCTGAGGCATCATAACCTTGGGCTCTTGTGTTAGATTTTTTACTGTGCCTAACAGATTTAGATTGGGTGCATGTCGGTGGAAGAAAAAGGGATTGCGACAGCGGTGATAGCGGCCGTGGTAGTAGTCATCGTTGTCGTAGTTGCTGCTGGCGCTTTTATCCTCACCACGGGGCCTGAGGGCGCGGCTCCTGGCGAAGAGGAAGAAGAGGGGGGAGGAGAAGATGGGGATTCACAGGTGTTCACCCTTACCCCGCAAGGCACGACGGAGAACTCGACGTTGCTGAGTTGGCCTCAGAGCACGGCGGCGGATTTCGTCAGCTACGAGATTTACCAATCCACCTCCTCGGGTG
>CAZKSL010000094.1:0-3696 GCA_964555495.1 Hadarchaeota archaeon (SeqCode) | reverse complement strand
CCTCAATCCTGTCTACCGCCACGCCATCCCTCCTGAGGCTCACTAGGGTCTCCTCGAGCGTGGAAGCGACGAGTGTCGGGTCAATCTTGTATTTTTTGACTAGATCCTCGAAAAGTTCAACGTTCTCCGAGATACTCATCCGTCGGGCGAACTCCTCGCTCAGCCCGTATTCCCTCTGGAAGCGTCTTTGCCTCTTCTCTGGGAGTTCTGGCAAGCGTCTCTTAATCTGGCTCAATTTTTTCTCGGCAATTGTTATTGGGGAAATGTCAGTTTCTACGTACATCCTAGCGGCTCCCGGCAACGGGCGCATGAACTCGGTGTTACCGTCGGGCAACGCGCGGCGCACCTCCTCTGGAACGCCTTTCAGAGCTTGATTAACCCTATCGACAGCCGCCTCAAGAGCCGCTTTGACCTCTTCCTCTTTACCGACTGCAAAGATTACGGCGTCATCCTCCCCCACTTTGAGGGAGCTTCTCAGCTTTTTGACTTCTTCAGCCGAAATTCCATAGGCTGGTAACTCGTCGGTGTGGAATATTCCACCAATCCCTCCGTAAAGTTTCGCGTGATCCGCGAGCTCTGTCCCGAATCTCCTGTCCGGCTGAAGTTCCTTTCCGATCAGCCCACCGAACTTCAAAAGCTTGAGGGCCAAGACCTTGCCGCCCCTCTCGATAGCCTCGCGAAGCACTCTTGAGGAACTCCTGGAGAAAATCTTCGTGACATTCACAAAATCTTTCTTGACCGACTTGGCCTTCCGACGCTTCAGTTCATCCCTAATCTCCAAGAGGGCAAGTTGTCGTTGGACCTCGCGCTCGATTGCACTTGGGATTAGCGAGAGTTCTTGGACGCCCTTGATTTCTTGCCTCGCGCCGTGTTTGATGGATACATTCACATCTTGGCGAATGGTTCCGATCCCGCGCTTCACTTTACTCGTCGCGCGGAGTATCCTGCCCATCGTCAGCGCGGCATCGGCTGGCGTCTGGGGGTCGGCGAAGTCTGCCCCCGTGGCGATCTCGATGAGCGGGATCCCCAACCTATCCAACCGGTAATCTATATGCTCCTTGCCTTCCCCGACCTTCCGCGCCGCATCTTCCTCTAGGCATATCGTCGGGATGCTGACAGGAGTGCCGTTCACTTCGATCTGGCCACCGGTGGCCACGAGGATGGTTCTCTGGAAGCCCGCGGTATTGCTCCCGTCGATGACCGTCTTGCGCATGACGTGTGCCTCGTCTACGGGCTCTGCGTTAAGTAAAAGCGCTATTTCCAGAGCTATCTCTTGGGCTTCCTCGTTCACGGGATGGGGAGGTTCCTCATCAAGTTCCACCAGGCACACAGACTCGGGATAGACTTGATATCGGAAGCCCTTCCCTTTCGTCGCCTCGGCCAGGGCCGCACGGTCGATTTCGCCGAGCTCGCTCTGGGTCGGTCGCAATCGCCTGTTAACCAGCATTGGGGGCTTCTCCTCACGCAGTGTGGAAGGGCAATCGCAGAAGAGCTTGCGCGTGTCGAGTTCCTGGTGAATCTCAAAACCCACGAGCAAACCAAGCTTCTGGTAATCGAGACCCATCTCACTTCCCCGGCAGGATAGGCTTCAGGAACATGTCTGCGCGCGTTGTCGGCGTGATCTCTCCAGCGATGTTTGTTCGCATGAGGCTGGAGACCTCGTCCAAGTCCTTGGTGCGAGGAAGCACCCACATCAATTTCACGTAAGCCGTCTCTGGGAGCATGTCCTCTCCCGGGATGACTCCGAGCTGAATCAAATCTCGGCCGGTTGAGTAGACCTTCATGTCAACTCTCCCCCAGATACACTGGGAGGTCATCACGACCGGCACCCCTTTCTTAATCGCTTTTTTGATTCCCTCATACAAAGATTTCGGCGCGTGTCCGAGCCCCGTACCCTCGAGCACTATTCCCTTGTATCCAGCGCTCAGGAGACGCTCCAAGACATTGCTCTGCATGTTCGGGAAAGTCTTGACCAGCGCCACCTTCTCCTCAAACTTGCCATCCAACTTCACCCTGCCCTTTGGTTTTCTGCGGTTGTAGTCGTCTCTGAAGAGTTCAAGTTTTCCGTCCTCAACCTTCCCCAGCGGAATGTCGTTGATCGTCTGGAAGGTGTCCCGGCGGCTAGTGTGGCACTTCCTGACCTTCGTCCCACGGTGTACCAGGCAGAACTCATCCTCGGTGGAGCCATGCATCACGACGCAGACCTCCGCAATATTGGACCGTGCTGTGGTAACGGCCCCGATCAGGTTCAGCGTCGCGTCGCTACTGGGACGATCGGAGGAGCGTTGGGAGCCAACTAGGACGACTGGTTTCACTAGGTCCTTAAGCATGAAGCTGAGTGCGGCAGCCGTGTAACCCATCGTATCCGTGCCGTGTGCCACGACGACCCCATCAGCGCCATGGTTCAACTCCCTAACCACTGTTTTGCCGATTTTTACCCACAGCTTGGGGGCCATATTCTCGCTCAGGACGTTGGATGCGACGACGGTCTTGATGTTTGCGATGTCGGAGAGTTCGGGGACAGCGTTGTAGATTTCTTGAGCCGAGAACGCTGGGTGGACCGCACCGGTGCGGTAGTCGATACGACAGGCGACTGTGCCTCCAGTGCCGACGATCGTGACGTTGGGTTTCTTGGGGTTCGGTTTGAATTTGCGTGGGGGCATCCCCATTCCTGGCCGCTTCCCCTTCCCAACTTTGCGGATTTTCATACTCTTAGTCACCCTGACACCCAGGTTGTAGCCGCTATCCAACTTTATGACTATATGTCTCGCATCACCGAGTTCTGTCCGCGGCATCAGAAGCCCCTCGTAAACTCTCCCGGACTTTCCTATCTTCACGCGGTCGCCGACTTCTGCGGAGGTGGATTTCAGCAACTTCAGAGCTTCCCCTCTGTATCCCTGCATTTGAACCACTTGAGAATACACCTAAATCTGTTTAAATCTTTGAGCTGGCTGTGAGGTACGTTTGTTCGGCTGGTGACATACCTATGTCACATTTCGGGGGCTACCCGTGAGTCTCCAGCTGCGCGCCCAGTTTTTGCAGATCCTCCACAAAATGAGGGTATGAGACAGGAATGCTCTCTGCCCCGTCCACTAATGTTTCGCCCTTTGCAGCCAGCCCGGCAACGGCCAGTGCCATTGCCATCCGGTGGTCTCCGTAGGAATTGAACTTGCCTCCCCTAAGCTGCTTCGCCCCGCTAATCTGTAGCTCGTCTGGTAGCTCCTTAACGCGCGCACCTAGCTTTTTTAGCTCGATTGAGAGGGCACGCAGCCGGTCCACCTCCTTAAAGCGAAGGTGTGGGATGTTCGTCAAGGTCGTCTGTCCGTCCGCGGCCGCCCCTAGTACCGCTAGCACTGGCACGAGGTCGGGCGTGTCGCCGCAGTCGGTCTCAATCCCCTCCAGCGTGCCAGTTCCCGTTACCTCGACGGTCTTACCCTTTACCTTAACATCCGCACCGAATTCCTTGAGCAGATCGAGAATCCGTTTGTCACCCTGGACATCCTCCACGTCGAGACCCTTCACCCGGACGCTCGAGCCCGTCAGCGCTGCCCCTCCGAGCACAAAAGCGGCGGATGAAAAATCTCCCGGAACCGCATAGTCAATAGGATTAAAAATCTGGCCGCCGGGAATCTCAAATTCGGTCAGGCTCGAGTTGTATTTTATCTTACCCCCGGCGGTTTTCAACACCTCCAGGGT
>CAZKSL010000093.1:0-3702 GCA_964555495.1 Hadarchaeota archaeon (SeqCode) | reverse complement strand
GTATGTGTACTACCGCCGTTCCGCCAGAGCCACCTACGTTGTGAGCGAGGGCCACCTCGACGCCATCTGCCTGACGCTTACCAGCCTCTCCCCGGAGCTGTATCACCATTTCCACCGCCTGCGCCACACCAGTGGCACCGACGGGATGCCCTTTTCCTTTGAGTCCTCCACTGGTGTTGATCGGGATTCTCCCGTGCAACGCTGTCTCGCCCTCCTCCGTCAGTTTTCCGCCCTCACCCTTTTTGCAGAAACCAAGGTCCTCGATTGCCATTATCTCCGCGATGGTGAAACAATCGTGAACCTCCGCGAGGTCTATATCCTTTGCTTCCACACCTGCCATCTTGTATGCGGCATCTGCGGCTTGGACGGTGGCGCGGAGGCTGGTCAGCGTGGGGCGGTCATGAAGCGAGAGATTATCACTGGCCTGCCCCGTCCCTTTCACAATAATTGGAGTGTCGGTGAACTCCCTCGCCCTCTCGGCCGGCACTACAATGACGCAGGCGCCGCCGTCAGTGATTGGCGAACAGTCCAGCAATTTTAGGGGCGAAGTAACCGGTGTTGAGTTTAACACTTGTTCGACTGTTACCTCATTTCGGTACTGAGCGCATGGGTTTAGACAGGCGTTGCGATGATTTTTCACGGCGACTTCGGCCATCTGCCTTTCGGTCGTGCCGTACTCGTGCATGTGCCGACGGGCCATAAGAGCGTATAACCCCGGGAAAGTGGATCCAACGTGGGCCTCCCACTCCTGGTCTGCGGCAGTTGCAAGCGCCCCGGTGGTATGTCCGGTAAGGGTGTCAGTCATCTTTTCAATGCCGCCAGCGACGACCACGTCATGGATGCCAGATGCAACGGCTATAACCGCCTGCCGCAGGGCCACGCCACCTGATGCACATGCCGCCTCGACTCTGGTGCAGGGGATGGGCACCAATCCAGCATGGTCCACGATGAGGGAGGCTATATGTTCCTGGTGGATGAACTGGCCAGCCGACATATTCCCAACATACATCCCGTCGATTTGTCCACCGTCGATTTCGGCGTCCTCAAGGGCCCGGACTCCAGCCTCAACTATCAATTGTCTGAAGGAGGTGTCCCAGAGTTCTCCAAATTTTGTCAAACCGATTCCAACAATCGCCGCGTCTCGCATTTACCTCACCAACAATCGTTTTGATTTGGTGTAGGCCCCATAGTCGATGTACTCCTTCCTGTTGACATAATCCATCACCTTGAGAGTAGCGTTGTTGTTGTCGTTGATGCCATCTTGGACGGTCAGACAGAAGGCATCGCTTCCCGCCCCCGAACCGTAGGAGACAGCGAGGATCCTATCGCTCGGCTTTGCTTCGTCTAGAATCGCGGCCAGTCCAATCAAGGTCGAGCCAGAGTAGGTGTTACCGATCTTGGTGACCATTAGCCCAGGCAAAACCTGTTCCTCGGAGAAGCCGAGTATCTTCGCCGCTTTAAGCGGGAATTTACCGTTTGGTTGATGGAAAGTGGCATAGGAGAAATCCTGAGGAGTGAGCTGAAGCTGTCTAAGGAGGCCGTTCGCAGCGGAGAGAACGTGTTTGAAGTAAGCGGGTTTTCCGGTAAAACGCCCCCCATGCTTGGGGTAGGGCCTCATTTCCCGGCGCCAGAAGTCAGGAGTGTCAGTGGTGTAGGAGTAGGTTCCATCGATTGAGGCGATAGAGTTGCTACCATTCTTTCCCACTATAAACGCGCCTCCACCAGCAGCGGCCGCGTACTCGAGCGGGTCACCCGGAGCGCTCTGGGAAGTGTCTGCACCTACCGCCATCCCATATTTGACCATCCCGGCCTCTGCCATACCCATACACGTCTGAATCCCGGCCGTCCCGGCTTTGCAGGCGAACTCGTAGTCGGCAGCGGTTAGATTAGGGGTTGCCCCTATGGCCTCTGCTACGACTGTCGCGGTGGGCTTAACTGCGTAGGGGTGGGACTCAGACCCAACGTAGATTGCACCTATTTCCTGAGGATCGATATTTGCTCGCTTCACCGCGTTGCGCGCGGCTTCTACAGATACAGTCGCGGTGTCTTCGTCAGGCCCAGGGACAGATTTCTCTTCAATCAGGAGCCCCTGCTTAATCCTCTCCGGGTTCGTGCCCCACACCTTGGCTATCTCTTCGACCTTTATCCGGTACCGCGAGATGTAAACTCCGTAACCAATTATTCCAACGTCCATGGTCATCCATCCTGCTACTGGATTTTGTTAATCAAACGTTAGGATGCCGTATAAAAGTTTTGTGATTGTCTATAGGGGACTCGGCGATTGCCGTGCGTGCTCAGGTAGCGGTTTTACGTAACCTCTCTAGGAGCCCCTTCACGCTGGGGACCTGCGATACCACTAGGGGAACGCGCATGCTCTCGGCTATCTTGGCCCCCAGCTTATCGACCTTCTTGACCTTCCCGTGCAAAATCACGACTCCTGGCGTGATCCCCCGAACTTTCACGGCCACCATCGGAGATCTGCCGGTGGTGACTCCGGTAAAGACCAAAGCTCGCTCGGTCGTCAGCCCATAGAGCCTCGTAAATTCCTCCGCTGATAGCTCGACTACAGCTCTTGCACTGTCTATCACAGTATAGCCGAAGAGCTTCTGGTTGAGGAGTTTGCCATTCACGACCACCTCCCCGTTGATGGCCTTGCATAATATCTTCCCACTGATGGGCTCCTCGAACTCGCGGATGTCAAGGACGACGTCTGGTGGAAGCTGGGTTCCAAACATATGAGCGAAGGCTCGCGTGACCCGCCCTCCCTGTTTGTCGTCCACCCCGATGAATGCGTCAACGATCTTCTTGATAGTTGCCACGCCTGGAGACTTGCGTCGCCCGGCCTCGTAGTCACTTATCACGGATGGTGAGATCCCAAGATTTTCAGCGAGCACGGTTTGGCTCATGCCAAATATCTCTCGCCAGCGTTTTAGAGCGTGACCAGGTTCGCTAGAGATGGTGATATCGCCGGCCACCCACCTGCCCACTTTGTTTTTTGTCGCGTCGTCAAACATCCTAGCACCAACAACTTCTGGATATACGGCAAGTGTCGATACGGGGCCCAACCCCTTGTTTTCTCTCCGGGAGCCTAGCTTTTTAACTTTTTGAACTTGCTTCCTAGAGTCGCCAGTTTCAGAACATCTGCTTTTGTAATGATACCGACTGGCTTGGCACGGTCGACCACTAAGACTGCAGGGTTATGTTCGAGAAGGTGATGGACGGTGTCAATGTCAGCGTTTTTGCCAACAGTAGGGAATGGCTCTTCCATTATTTCATCGGAGGTGCACTGAGTCAGTCTGAACAGATCCTCGCCAGCTGAGATTTTCTGGATGAGTGTCGTCTCGGAGATGGACCCGACCTGGGTTTTTCCATCGAGCACGGGCAACTGCGATATGTTCCTCGATTCCATTAACTGGACGGCTTTCTTAATCTTGTCTTTCGGCCCAACCGAGATAATCGGCGTGGCCATCATTTGTTTGGCTGTGAAATGGGTTTCCTCGGTAGCCTCCTCTAGCGCCCTCGAGATTCTCTCCAGCGTGGAAATTCGCGGGTCCGCCGTGCCGCCCTCGATTTTTGCAATATATGCCTGTGTGACTCCTGCTAGCTCTGCGAGTTGGGCTTGGGTCATCTCGAGTTTGGATCTTAGCGCCCGCACCTCTGATGGTTTCAGTATGCGCAGATCTTCAAAACCCCGTTATTCTT
>CAZKSL010000092.1:0-3706 GCA_964555495.1 Hadarchaeota archaeon (SeqCode) | reverse complement strand
CTGCACATAAATTCGGGACAAATTTTAAAACAGACTTAATTTGTGTGCAAAGCCACTTGTAGATGACAGCGCATTGTTCCTAATTATGTTTAGAAAGACGCTGATAATTTCGGCGTTCTCTTGGTGAATCCACTCGTATTGATCGTTGAACGAGATAACTGGACTAGGTGGATGGGAGTTCTCTGAATAGTACAAAAAGTTGTGTCCCAAACCAAACTCAAGCGGAACCCAGTTCTCGTCGATTTTAATCTCAGTCCACATATGCTTATTGATGACTGGGTCTGGATACCCATAACCAATCGTAACCCTAACAGAGTTCGGTTGGACACCCCAAGCCCTGAACACGCTCGTAGCGAGAAGTGCCACATCCTCACAGTCCCCATAGAAACCCCCATTATCCTCAAACTGAGCAAGCATTTCGTGAGGAGTTGACCAAGTATCCCCGCTTTCGGTGGCGAATTGGAAATTTTCGTTTATCCAATCATAGACATCCTCCAAATCATCACCTAGCTGGCTTGAATACTCAATAACTAGATTATCATCAGGTGTGATTAACAAGGACTTTTGTGGGATTAAGGGCGACGAGGAGGGGGATTCAAATGAGTTGTAAACCCAGATGAACACAATAATGCAGATACAAGTTGCTAGAATCCCACCAACGATAACTTTCTTCATTCTCCCTCAACTCCTCCCTCAACCACCAAGCCGTCCGAGATCGGGGATTTGTGGATGTAGCCGCGCCTCTCCATCTCCTCCGCGACCTCATCGTGCCGCGCCGATACGTCCTCGACCATGTTTCCGCTACGAACCATGTTCCGCAGCCACCTCAGCCCCTTGACCGTGCGCTTTCGGATGCACCCGGCGGCATAGTGCGCCTCGTGGTGCTCACCTAGGAGCTGCTGCCTAGTCAGGGCTCTCGGGTCGCGGTGCGTGAGCTTCATTTATCCACCGCCTCAAGCACCCTGAGCCCAGCCCTCTCGTAGATCTCCCTCAATTTTCGCGGGGAGTAGTCCGTGTAGTGCCGCGCGAGGACCGACTTGGGCACCCTGCCGCAGAAGGCATCCACGTAGCGGTCGGCCACGCCCAGCCCGCCCATCTCGTCACAGAACCAGTCTCGGAGCACCTGGGGAGTGATTTTCCCCCTGCTCGCCGCCTTGATCTTCTTCGTAAGGGTGTCTGGGTGTAGGGTGAAAATCCGCTCGTTTGGGCTGGGGTTCTTGGCGTGGATTAGCCCGTTTAGAGCGTCCCCGGCCTCCTGATTGAAGAACGTGACCCATCGCTTCTTCGTCGCCGTGCTCTCGATGGGCCTCACCATCCACGACTCAAAATCCACATCCGAGGGGGTCAAACTGAGCAGTTCGCCGCGCCTGAGTCCCGAGCTCGCCAGCATCAGGAAGGCGGCGCACAACTCAGGGGATTTCAGGCTGTTATATGTATGACAAAGTTCCTCACGGGTCGGGACCACGACTAGGCGGGGGTAGGAGCGCGGGACCTTGAAGCACGATGCGAGGTCGGTGCCGAGGAACCTGCCGTAGAAGACTCGCAGGGCCTTCACAGCGTTCTCGGCTGTGTCGAAAGCGAGGAACGAGCGCAGGTCCGATCGGGTGGCCTGGGCGGGGTGCTTCCCGAGGAACCTGAAAAGGCGGCGCACGTGGCGGAGGTGCTCGGCCACCGTGCAGGGTTGGAGTCGATAGTCAATCTCACAAGCCTTCTTGAACTCGTCAAGGGAGGCATTGCGGTCGGGAGTGACGGGGGCGGGCTGGTCTCCGGTAATCGACCTCATAATTTCCTCGGCCGCGCTCCGGGGAACCATCACGTAATCTGGGCTTGGGCACACGACCGACTTGGCAGCGGTGGCCATCGTTCCATCCCCCATATTTCCAGTAGAAACATAGGTAGGGCTAGTTAATAAATGTTGTGACGGTTGTATTATCCCTGTCCGAAAGGTATATATACCCCGGATGCCATAAGAGGGGTCGGGTCCGATGGCAAGGAAAAAGAAGCTTCCTCAGGAACGCCTTATGTTCCGTTGCTCCCAAGCTGATGCGGAGGCCCTACGAAAAGCCATTGATGTAAAGCACCTCGCGCTCGACGAGTCCGACTACATCCGCGATGCCATGAGGCGCAAGCTCAAGGAGGACGGGTTGCTATGAACTCTTTTAAACAGGCGAATCCGCTAGGGCTTGGATCCGAAACCGTCGCCTTTACGAGGCGAAGGTCGAGGGTTCGACTCCCTCCGGGCCCACTACTCTTTAATTCCCAGCAGCCCAGCGTAGATGTCTTTCTCCGGCTCAATCTTTGGGGATCTCCTGCTCTTCGAGAAGTTAACTCTAACGTCTCGGACGATAACTGCGGGTACCCGCTCGTCGGCCTCGCCCATAACGATTTGCGCAGCCGATGCCAACTGGTCAGCGACCGCACGAAAAGTCACCTGTAGCCGGCGACCGTAGAGGTCGTGTTGCTTTCTGCAATCGATGACCGGGTCAATACCTGCGGCTCCGATTGCCTGACCGACTGTGCCCAAGCGGAGTGGCTGGATGTGACTGTCCGCGAGGATGACCCCTACCTGTTTATTAGTCCTCTGCTTTACCTCATTGAGGATTTCCTCGGCCGCGCGATCCGCGTCGTCAGGCATCAGCACCACATGCCCACGTGAGGCGTTGGAGGCGTCTATGCCCGCGTTGGTTCGGAGCATCCCATCCTTCAGGGTGAGTACACACTTCTTCCCCACCCCCAAAACTTGATCTGCTTCTTGAATCACAACTTCAACGAATTTCTCGTTTAGCCCCGACTCTTTGGCCAGTTTCTTCGCTCGCTTGGAAGCCTTCACGTCTGCGAGCTTCCGGAGACGCCTTTGGGCGGTGGAGACGGCGCTCGATGCTATCACTAGGACGTCGCCATCCTTGAGCCCCCCCTTCCGATTCGCAGCGCCAAGCACAGCCCCTACGAGGTCATCGCCGGGCTTAATCAAGGGGGTAATGAGTGCTATTACCTGCATTCACTTCGCCTCTGCGCGTTGGATAGCCTCGGCCACCCGTACAGCGTGCAGGGTCTCTTTCGGGTCATGGGTTCGCACGACGCTTGCACCGTTCAACACTGCTATCGCAGTCGCCCCGAGGGATCCCCATAGGCGGTCAGCCGGATTCTTCAGATCCAAAGTCTCTCCAATGAACGATTTTCGGGAGACACCCACGCAAATCGGCCTGTCTAAGTCGGAGAGCTTTCGTAGGTTCGCGAGGATATGGAGATCCCACTCAGCCCCCTTTCCGAAGCCGATGCCGGGGTCAACGACTATTTTTTCCAAGTCAATTTCGTGTTTTTTGCATATTCCCAAGCTATCCCTCAACGTTTTTCGGGCCTCCTCGATCGTCTTGATATCACCTGGTCTTCGTTTGGTGGCCATTACTATCACAGAGCAACCGGATTCGGCCACAACTTGTGCCATCTTGGGGTCGGCTTTGAATCCGCTCACGTCATTTATTATCTGGGCACCAGCATCAAGTGCGGTCTCTGCGATTTCCGCGCGCTGGGTGTCAACGGAGATTGGCGTGTTGGTTGTTTTCTCAATCGCCTTGAGGACCGGTAACAATCTTTTTCTCTCTTCGTCTGCGGATATCTGCTCCACCCCGGGCGCGGTGGACATTGCCCCGAGGTCCACGATGTCTGCGCCTTCTTTGACCATCTCTTTCGCCCGTTTCACCGCATC
>CAZKSL010000091.1:0-3738 GCA_964555495.1 Hadarchaeota archaeon (SeqCode) | reverse complement strand
GCCCTAGCCTCCAAAAGCGACCTTAGAACCGTTGATTGGGCCATTACACGGTATCCGTGGAACCCGAGTTCGTCCAAGCGGTCGTATCCCAACTAATAATTCTCTCCCCACTCCCTTGTTGATGTGCACTTCATCGACAAGTTCTTTAATTGGCTTAAGCAGGGCACTCGCTTTTTTCAGGATTTTTTCCGCGCAGGGCTCGCACAGGTCTGCCGAAATCCTGAGAGTCCTACTCACAGGCCAAATACGCAACTTTTCCTTGATGGACAGAATTTCAATCGTGACAGGTTGTGTATTATCGCGGGTCTTCTTGCAGAAGTCGCAAACGTAATAGTCAACATGCGACATGATTTGTCCTCCACTCAACGCGCATCACGGCAACCTTCTCCTGTGCAAATCTTTGAGTTCGTCAAGCCCCTCGCAGATGTCGCAGTCGTTCGGCTCGGGACGGCAGCCTTGGCACTTCACGACGACGGTTTCGGGCATCAGCGCACACTCCCTCTCACTATATTTCTTGAGAGAGGACGATTGGGTTCGAGTCCTTGTATTGCGACCACTTGGAGCAACTTCCCAGTCTTGTGGTCGATAATCATCATCTCGAATCCCCCGTTTTCATCCGCATAGTAGTCACAACCCATCAGCGCGGCCCCCCAGATTTGTTGCCACAGTTTTGAGATGTTTTCGGTAGCCGTCGAGTTCCTTTTTAGCCCCCGCGAATTCCCACAACAAAATGAACGGATCGCGGCCCCACCTTTTCACGAACCTATTTCTCGCTTTCCATAGTTTCTCAACCGCCGTGCCGTCTCGGACATCTGTTTTCTTCAGTTTATCAGCGAAACGTAGGAAAGCGTTGCCGAGTGGGGTTCTTGCATAAATGGCATCTGGATTGGTTTTCTCCCTAGATTTCATCTACTCACCCCGTAACCTCGGCAATCATCTCAACGCGCGTCACGAACCAGTCCTTGTTTTCGTAGTCCCTTATCGCCAGTCTCTTGCCCTTCCTAGCGGCATCTGCCACGTTATTGGCGATTACTTGTTGTTCCACCTCTGTCAGGTGATAGTCCCATAGAGACGAGGTTTCCCGCAAGATAACCCTCCATATTTTCGTTCTCGTCATTTCTCAACACCTCCTAGTTTTTCCCCCTTCTGCGCCCGCCCGACCGTCTTACTCCTTTCCGGGAGGAGGCTGGAAGCCTTCCCGGACAGCGCGGCCGGACGGGTTTCGCAGGGGTTTCTCCCCCTGTGCGCCCGCTCGGACGGCTTATCTCGAAATCGGGGCGCCAGCGCACTGGCTTGCTCCCCGAGACCGTGCGCCCGAGCGGATTGCGCGGTGGGATTGTGAGTCTCGCTAGTGGCGGGTGGTAGCCCGCTAAGCTGAACGCCACCTAAACCAGAAGGCGAGTTATGGCAGTTGCCGCCACTAGCGAGCGCGAGAGCTTGACCGAGCGGCACGCAGCGCCCGCGACCGCCGTATTCGATGCAGGGGATGCAGCTCATCGGGGCGCCTCCTTCTCAAGAATTTTTCTCAATTTTTCTAAGCATTTATCACAGAGATCAAGTGTGCGTTGCTGAAGATACGGGAAGTTGATTGGAGTGACTTTAGCGCATTTTCCGCAACCGTGACAGGCCCAATTTTCAGCAGGTTCCTCAAATTCTATCTTGCCTTTAGCCATCGCTACCCGCCCCCCCTCATCAATTTTTCTTCCTCTTTTTCTTCCTCTAAATCGAAAAGACAATTACCGCAGAGATAGCCTTCTCCGTGAATTTCACTGTTCAGCCAATCCTTGAATCGAACCCGAATCCATTTCGGAGCCTTTTTCAATTTTCTCAGTTGCCCCATTCGCCATGCTGTCGGTTCCTCTGCAACGGGGAAGTCTGTTTTACATATGCAACAAAACGGTCTTTCGTCAGTCATCCTCAGCCCCCCATTCTGCCTTTTTGCTCTGATGTGGAGTGTATTGCCCTCTGTGACCTCGACACTGAACCCGAGCGGGACGGTCAGGACAACGTAGTTCTCAGGGCACATTTCCCGCACGGTGACGAACTGCAACTTTTGAACCTCGCTGACGCTAATTTTAGATACTCTCATTTCTCAGTCACCGCCTTCCCCCTCGCCTTCGAGCACCGCGCGGAGTGTTTCGGCTTTTGTTTGATGGATTAATGATAACTCTTTGAGCGTCGTTGGGATGTCCTCAAGGTAATCTGGAATTTTACTCAGCCGCCCCCTCAGCCCCGCCTTGAGAGCAAAGACAGGAGCGAGGGCACCATCGACTGCATACAAATATGCTGCCTTTTCTACCTCGTTAAACGAAGGCGGGATAGCATTTCTTAGTTTCTTAACCGCCGATTCCAACTCCGCCACGCTCCTGATTTTATCGCCGGGCATCCCAGTCACCGCCCTCGATGCCGAATGAATTATCTGGATAGAGGATCAGCCTGTTACCCTTGTTGTCTTTATAATGTCGTGTGCCATTCTGCTCACATTGAACTAGATACAAGCGAGATGTGAGAGCCCCCATCTTCTCAATCTCCCGCCTCCGCCTCTCAATAATCCTGATGCGCTCGGATGCTAGGAAAGTCGCCCTCCCGTCGTTGCCCTTGGCCGTCACCTCGCGTCTCTTAGCCATCTTCATTCACCGCCGTCCCCCGCTTCCAGCGCCGCGAGTTTGTCATACACGACATCGATAGCACAGATTGCTTCAATAACCGCATCTATCGCTGATTGGACTTCCTTGCAACATGGGTATTCGCTTCCCTCATTGAGTGGACACTTTGCGCATGCATGATTGCTGAATTTGGCACAAAGTGCGCATGTGGTTTTTGATGAGAGCACCCTTTTGAGCGCCAGTAGGACGTCAGCTCCCTTCTCCCACTTCACCTTGCTAGCCCTAATCGCTGCCCCCGTGCTGAGGGTCGAAGGCCGCTTGTAGATGCGCCAGCTCTCGCGGATTTCGATGCGGTTCTTGGGTTTACTTGACATTATCTTCCACCTCGATCCCGTGCTGTCGGAGTTCCTCGGCGAGTTCCCTGAGTTTTTCCAGATCGGCGCGGGAATCCGCGGACTCTTCGAAATCATCGGACTCCACCCAGAGGGTGTAGCCGCCGGTCTTTCTCCTGAGAACCGCACCCTTAAGCGTCATCATGCCGCCCCCGCGATATGCATCCGCCTCTGCTCGGCTCCGACTAGCCTGCAGAGTTCTGAGAACGTGACCTTCTGCCGCAGTTTTTTGGCCACCGCGTCAAGGGCCGCAAAATAGCGGGGACGCGCAATCTTCGGGAACTCCAGTTGAATCAGGGTGTGGAGCCCAGCGATCTGATACTTCATCCCGCGCAGGAGTTTTGGTTTTTTAGTTGCCATCTTCTTACCCGTTAGGTTTTCCCCACGTTTTCCGTGAGTTTACCTAGACGGGAAGGCCTATAAACGTTTCGCTTACGTTTACCGTTCGGTAACTTTATAAAGTGGCATAATAGGGTATCGTGGTAGGAGGCAGGTATATGATAGCACCTGTAATGAAGTTGAAGTGTAGAAAGTGCGGGCATGAATGGCAACCTCGCAACCCCGAGGTCTACATCTGCCCAGCATGCAAGACCTCACTCGACCGGAACCATCCGACGATTGTTATTGTGGGATCGCTGGAGAACTTCGAGGTCGAGGAGCGGAAGGGTGCTTGACGATTTTGAATTACAGGGTATTGGGGTTGCTCTTGATTGTTGCCGGGTTATTGCTCATCGCTATAC
>CAZKSL010000090.1:0-3768 GCA_964555495.1 Hadarchaeota archaeon (SeqCode) | reverse complement strand
GCGCTAGGGCCAGCATCAGACCTAGGCCACGCACTTCCTTTGCACTCTTGTGTTTCCCGGCCAGCTCCTCTAGTTTCTCCTTGAAGTAGGCCCCCACTTCCGCCGCGCGCTCGGGGAGCTTCTCGGTCTTCATCGTCTGGACCACGGCCTTTGCAGCTGCGCAGGCCAGCGGGTTGCCGCCGAAAGTGGAAGCGTGGTTACCCGGCGAGAAGGAAGCCATTACCTCTGACTTCGCCCCCATGCAGCCTATGGGGAAGCCGTTGCCGAGAGCCTTCGCCATTGTCATTATGTCGGGCTCGACCTCCCAGTGCTCGCACGCGAACCACTTGCCCGTGCGCCCCATCCCGCACTGGATCTCGTCGAAAATCAGCGCCGCGCCCGAGTCGTCGCAGAGCTTGCGCAGGCCCGGGAGGAAATCGTTCGAGGGGACATTCACGCCTCCCTCGCCCTGAACTGGCTCCACTATCACCGCGGCAGTCTGCTCGCCGATTGCCTTCTCCGCCGCGCCTAGGTCGTCGAACGGGACGAAGTCGAATACCTTTGGAATCAGCGGCTCGAACGGCTCGCGGTAGGATGATTTCCAGGTGGCGCCGACCGTTGCCGCGCTCCTGCCGTGGAAAGAACCCTGCATGGCGACCACGCGCTCGCGACCGGTGTGCTTGACCGCGAGCTTGAACGCTGCCTCGACGGCCTCTGCCCCAGAATTGCAGAAAAAGAACTTCCCGATGCTCGATGGGGTGACCTCGGCCAGAGCCTCCGCCAGCTCGGCCTGCGGCTGTATGTAATAAAGATTCGAGACGTGCGCGAGCTTCCCCGCCTGCCCCTGAATCGCCTTTGTCACCGCGGGGTGGCAGTGTCCTAGCGAGCAGACCGCGATCCCCCCGACGAAATCGAGGTACTCCTTGCCCTCTGCGTCCTTGACCTTGACGCCGCTACCCTCAACTAGGGCGACCGGCTGACGCTTGTAGGTCTGGGCAACATGCTTTTTATCCAAATCAAAAATCGGCTGCATTTCAACCCCGCTCGATCATCGTCCCGATTCCGCCCTTGGTCAGGATCTCGAGCAGGAGCGCGTGAGAGGCCGTACCATCTATAATGTGGGCGCGCGCCACTCCGCCCTCCACGGCCTTGACGCAGGCCCCCACCTTTGGGATCATCCCTTCCTTGATGGTGTTGCCCTTGATCAGGCGCTTTGCCTCTTTCACGGTCAGGCGGGAGATTAGGGAACTCTTTTTCTTGGAATTCTTCAGGACTCCGGGGACGTTTGTGAGCAGGATGAACTTCTCGGCATTCATTGCCGCCGCCAGCTCGGCCGTCACGGTGTCGGCGTTGAGGTTCAAGCTCGTGCCGTTCTTGCCCGCACCCAGAGGAGCGATGACCGGGATGTAGCCGGTCGAGATGAGGTAGTTGATTATGGCCGGGTTTATCTGCTCGACCTCACCGACTAGGCCCAGTTCAGCCTTCCCGCGCTTCAACTTCTTCGCCTGAATTAATCCACCGTCTATCCCGGATGTTCCCACCGCGCGTCCGCCGTGCTTGCTCAAACCCAGGACGATAGACTTGTTGACCTTTCCGACCAACGACTTGTGCAAAATTTCCATAGTCTCCTCGTCAGTGACGCGCAACCCCTCCACGAACTTGGGCTTCTTCCCCGCCTTCTCCATCTCCTGGGAGATCTCGGAGCCTCCGCCGTGAACCAAGACAACTTTCATCCCGACATAGTTGAGCAACACCACGTCCTGGCAGATGGAGTCCAGTAGCTTGGGGTCCCCGATCAGGGAGCCGCCGAGCTTCAGGACTAGGGTCTTGCCGTGAAAGCGCTGAATGTACGGCAGCGCCTCAAGCAGGACCGATGCGCGTTTGTGCATTTTTTGACCCCCAATTCTTGGTCCTTTCAAGGGTATCCGCGCGCGCTTAAAAAGGGCACGTTTTCGTCATCGTCTAAGTTGTGTACTGTGAATTAATGCGCACGTAGTCGTAGGTCAGATCGCAGCCCCAGGCGGTGGCCTCGGCCCTTCCCGCCGCCAAGTCTACCAAAATCTTGACCTCATCGCCGCGCAGGAGTTCGGCCGCTCGCTCCATTGCATTTCCCGATGCGGCCTCTCCGCGCTTGACTAAAGTCACCTTCCCTCGGGCGCTCCCTAGAATCAGGGTGATTTTTGAGGGATTGAACGACGCCCCCGAGTACCCGAGCGCCGTGACTATCCGCCCCCAGTTCGGGTCCCGGCCGAAGACCGCGGCCTTGACCAAGTTCGACCCGGCAACCGCCAGCGCAGCCCTCCGCGCGTCCCTCTCGCCCTTTGCTCCGGTGACGCTGACCTCGATGAGGTGTGAGGCCCCCTCCCCATCGCGAGCTATCATCCGCGCGAGTTCGATAGCCACGCGGTCGAGGGCGGCCTGAAACCGCTTGCTCGGGCGTTTCGAGTTTATCCTCCGGTTCCCGGCGCGACCGTTGGCCATCACCAGAACCATGTCGTTCGTGCTGGTCTCCTGATCGATGTTCAGCATGTTGAAGCTCCGCCCCACCGACTTCCTGAGCGCTGCCTTCAGGGCTCGGGGGGCGATAGCAGCGTCCGTAACGATGAATGCAAGCATGGTCGCTTCGAGCCTCGGCCGGATCATCCCGGAACCTTTGGCAACTCCCGCGATTGTGACTGTGGTGCCGTCCTCCAGCTTGGCCCTGACCGCAATTTCCTTCGGCTGGGTGTCAGTGGTCATCAGGGCTTTCGCCGCCTCCTGGGCGCTTATGCGTGAACTCGAGAGCCTCAGAAAGGCCCCCTTTATCCCCTTCTCGATTCGGCTCATCGGCAGGAGCGCACCGATCAGCCCCGTCGAAGCTACCCCAACGTCACTTATCTTCATCTTCAAGCGCTTCGCTGCCAGCTTGGCCATCCGACGGGCGTCCTTGAGTCCCTGCTTACCCGTGTAGGCGTTCGCGCTCCCGGAGTTCGCAACCACGGCGCCAAGCTTCCCGTCCTTGAGGTGCTCCGCCGTAACTTGGAGAGGGGCGCCCTTCACAAGGTTGGAGGTGAAGGCACCCGCCGACGGGACTGGACCGTCCTCACTCACCAACAACATGACATCGGGGCCGCGGCGCTTTACCCCGGCCCGAACCCCGGTCGCGAGGAAACCCGGAA
Organism: Hadarchaeota archaeon (SeqCode); assembly: GCA_964555495.1. GTDB lineage: Archaea > Hadarchaeota > Hadarchaeia > Hadarchaeales > JAGGTB01 > CAZKSL01. The sequence goes on along the minus strand of CAZKSL010000090.1, from coordinate 631 downwards.
CTGTCGTGAGCCCGCCCTTCAAAATGGTGACCATATACTCACCTATGGGTATGGAACCGGAACCTCAAGTCCAGCACTCTCATCCATCTTGAACATAAGATTCATGTTCTGGACCGCCTGCCCGGACGCGCCCTTGACCAAGTTGGCGATCACCGAACCCACTACCAGCCGTTTCCCTCCCGCGGCGGCCTCGAGCCCGATATCGCAGAAGTTCGAACCCACGACGGCAGCCGTCTGGGGCAAATCATCGAGCACCCGGACGAACCGCTCGCCCTGGTAAGACTTCTGGTACATGTCCAACAAGCCTTTCTTTGAGGTGGACTTCTTCACGAAGACATGCATCGTGCATAGGATCCCGCGCACCATCGGAACTAAGTGAGGAGTGAAGTGGGCCCTCATTTTCTTCCCGGTGAGTTTGCTCAGCTCTTGATTTATTTCAGGCTCGTGGCGGTGACTGGTCGCATTGTAAACCAAGAGGTTTTCGGCGCACACCGGGTGGTGGAGGGCCTCACTCGGTTTCGCCCCAGCACCCGAGGTCCCGCTCTTGGCATCAATCACCACGGGCTCGAGATCGATGATTCCTGCCTTCAGTAGAGGCGCTAGGCCCAAGATGGCCGCGGTCGGATAACAT
>CAZKSL010000089.1:0-3874 GCA_964555495.1 Hadarchaeota archaeon (SeqCode) | reverse complement strand
CCCTTCCTCCGGTTCAGCATCCAGGCCGGCAGACCGTGGGCACCGGGGTTCTCCAGGACCTCGCCCAGTCTTTTTACCTGATCGTCCTCCAGGGTACCAATTTTCTTGAACGCGTCCACCCCTGCCGCGTAGATCACAGCGCGGGCCATCGGCCTGCTCACGCCCTTGAGGTCAGCCAAAGCTAGACGGACCGACTTCTCACCAGGCAAGTCTCTCCCGGCCAAACGCACTATGTGCTTGAAATCTTCCTTTTCCTCCGCCATTCTCCCGCCTCGGGGTTCTATCCTACGTAATCTTACTGGGGCGCCTATAAGCTATTTGGAGTTTTCGACGCAAATGGCGCCGGGGCTGGGATTTGAACCCAGATGGTCCCAAAGGACCACGGGCTCTCCAAGCCCGCGCGATTGCCAGATTCCGCCACCCCGGCACTAGATTATCTATAGTTTGATCGTCTATAATGGCATTTTTCCCGGTTTGAAGCAGAGCCCTTCTCTTAATTACTTCCACTCCCGCTGGTAGGTTCCGGGCTCCATCACCACCCGGTCCGGCCTGGCGACTATCCCGTGCTCGGCCTCCTGGATCTCCCTTGAGGTCATCGCTCCGCTCGCCAAGGCTACGAGCTCCCCTTTTAGGGTCATGAGCGCTACCAGGCTGCCGAGCGAAATCCCAGTCTCCACCGTCAGGACTCCCGGCGCCGCCAGACTGGCCCCGTGGCAGACCGCGTCGACTGCCCCGTCGCGGACGACTATCTTCGGCAGGTGTGCAGCAACTGCTTCGACCGGCTGGACTGCGGCGCGGAGGTGGTCCTCGATCCCATCCTCCTTCCAAAAGGCGTAGGCGTCGGCCAGATCATGAAGCCTCACGAGCGTTTCATCCTCGCGAAACGGTCCAGCGCGGGTTCGCCGGAGTTCCGTCATGTGGGCACCGCATCCGAGAACCTTGCCCATGTCGTGGCAGAGCTTGCGCATGTAGGTCCCCGCCTGGCACCCCACGCGCATCAAGACGTTTCGCTCCTCTCGCTCGAGAAGTTCGAGGTAGTAAATCCTGCGCTTCCTCAGATTTCTCCGCACGGCGGCGCGGACCGGCGGGATCTGGTAAATCTCGCCCTCAAACTCGCTCAAGACCTGCTCAAGGCGGTGGTCGGGAACATCCCCGTGGAGGTGCATCAGACAGACGTACTCCTTGCCAGCCGGGAGCAAAGTCTGCAAGGCCCTGGTGGCGCTCTGGAGGGCGACCGGAAGAATCCCGCTGACCCTCGGGTCGAGGGTTCCCCCGTGACCGGCCTTCGGCACCTCGAGCACGCGCTTCACCCAGGCCACCAGTTCGTGCGAGGTCGGCCCTGGGGGTTTGTCTAAATTAATCACGCCCAGGCGGAGGTGCTCCGCGAGGGTTCTCCTCGCTGGCTCGCAGCCGTGATTCGGATTCGTAGTGTCGTGCGCACGAACTAAGACCTCGCGCGCGACATCGGAGGGCAACCTACCCAAAATCTGCCACCTATCCTTCAGCCTCGGGTTTTCCTTGGGGCTCTTCCGCAGCCTTCTCCTCGGGTGGCTTCTCAGGTCCCTCCGGGGGCTTTACCTCTTCCCTCGGTTCCCTCGCCTTTGGGGGTTTCTTCTCGGGTGGCTTCTTTGGTTTCCTTGGCCGCCTAGGCTTAGCCTCCTCCTTCACGCCAAGCGCGCGTCTGACTTCCTCGTCGGATGCGCCCTCCCCAATCTCCAATTTCTGCTCGAGGGGCTCTAGGTGCCTTACATTGCAACGGCGGCGCTTCACCTCTGGACCACTCACCAAGACATAATTCTCATCCACCACGTCTACCACCACACACTTCTTGCCAGCCTCCCGACCGACCAGCTTTACACAGACCCGTCCGACATCCATGAGTTCACCCCTTTTTCCTGATCATCTGTTCGACAGCCTGCCTGAGCACCTGCACCATTTCCTCCTCGCTCAGGTTCTCGGTGTTGAGCACTAGGTCAAACACCGAATAGTCATCGACATCAATGCCATAAAGTTTCTTGTAACGCTTGGCCTCGCTCTGCTCCCGGGCCAGGGTTTCCCTCCTCACCTCTTCAAGCGACCTGTTCTCCCGCTTAGCGATGCGACGGACTCGCGCCTCAAGTGACGCCGCCAGCAAGATCTTGAGGTCTGCCCCCTCTGCCATCCAGCCCGCCAGCCGGGCGTCAATTAACACGTCGTCCGACTTCGCCTCATCGGCCGAGCGCCGGTCTATCTTCTGGTCGATCTCCGGATGCTCCTCGACATGGTGCGAGAACTCATCGAGCGACATCCCCTGTTCTTTTGCCATCTGCCTGAAAACCGTGCCGGCGGAGACGTAGCGGAGGCCAAATTTCTCCGAAAGGGCCTTCGCGGCGGTCGTCTTTCCCGCCCCGTGTAGGCCGCTGATTGCGATCGTGACCATAAGCTCACGCCCTTGCGGCCTTCTTCATCAACTGACGCGTGCAGGTGGGGCAGAGATATCCTCCAAACGGGCGCCTGGGGCGCTTGGAACTCTTCGGCAGCCCGCGGAGTTTGCTCACTCTCGCTCTTGGGGTGCCGCCTAGCTCCCGCCCGCACCACGCACACCTTGAGGCTTTAGCCTTGCCCCTCCTGCGTTGTGTGCTGGGCCTCCCGCCAGGAGTTCTAACCGAGCGCCCTCTAGCGCGCATGCCCTGTTTGGACGACAACTAAACACCGATAAGAAATCGTCTCATTAGCTGCGCGAAGCCGAAGTAGGCGATAAGGTACCAGCTCAGGAAGCCCATCGAGACCAGGGTTCCAAAGAACGGCAGCGGCAGGTGGAACGGGAGCCAAGCCACGACCCATCCGCCGAAGAGCCCCCTCAGCCACCACCACATCAGGAAGTAGGGGATGATGTAGAAGATCATCGGCTTGAAGGAGGCTATCATTATCGTCTTCTGCTCATGCATCAGCTTCCCCTGTTCCTGCTTGAGCTTGTGCATCCGCTTCATGTCCCGCTTACGCTGGGCGTCGCGGAGATCCTTCTGCCAGATTTTCAACCTGTCCTTGGCCGCCTTCACTTTCTCCCAGTTGACCGTGTACTTGTTCACCAGGGTGATCACGAAGGCGAGGCCGATTGAGAGCCCGAGTATTACAAACAGCGCGTTCTGGTAGATGAATGGCAGGCCGATGCCGAGTTCGCCGGCCACCTGTGAGATGTCGGAGCGCAGGTCCCGGATATTATCCTCCGGAGCCGACTTTCCCTCTGAGATAAGGGAGCTGAAAGCGTTCTCTATGCGACTATTCTCCTCCGCGAGCCCGAGAGCGCTAAGATTCTCGTTCTCCACGAGCTGGCGGTATAACCCTCGGGCGCTCGATAATGTCTCAGATGGATCACCGCCCTTTCTAACAATCACGACGGAGCTGTCCATCTTCTGTAACAGCCGCTTGTATGTGTCCCCCTGATCGTCCCCGGCGCTGACGGTCGCGGCAAACGTCGCGAGCAGGAGGACTGCAATCAATGAACAGACTAGTACCCGGCGCAAGTTTTCACCTCAGGACCTCAACCATCTCTTCTACAGCTTCACTAACCTTACCCTCTCTATTTTTAATTATCTTTACAGTGCCTCCTGTCATCGCCGCGTACGCCATCGCGACCGCACGGTTAAGCTGCTGGTGCTCGGCGATCTCGTCGCGGAGCTCCTCGTCCCTGCGCCTGCTGGCATCCTTGCCCCGTCTTCCAGCGATTTCCTCGGGCACAGCCTCAACCACTATGATCAGGCGGGGGTCCAACCTCTCCAGCACGTGCTTCGGGAGCCCGGGCAGGTACCCCTCGGGCTTCTTGACCGTGCAATGAGTATCCACGAGCACCGGCTTTTCCTCGGCGCGCTTGGCAATCTCGTCCGCGGCCCCCTCC
>CAZKSL010000088.1:0-3882 GCA_964555495.1 Hadarchaeota archaeon (SeqCode) | reverse complement strand
ACCGAACCCGGTCGTCTGCCTGTAGGCCATGAAAGCGGCAAACAGGGCCACAAGACCAGCGACGAGCGTTAGGTAGAGACCCCAGCCGGATCTTCCAGTCATCCAACTTAGGGAGCCCACAAACACTATGAGGCCAGTCACTGTGGAGACGCTGAATACGGGAAAGGCCCTCTCCAAGGTGGGGCTGCGGAGGTACCCCAACGAAACGACTGATGTTCCAAGCATCATCAACGCGATGAATATAGTCAACTTGCCGCCGCCAGAATCCCAGCCGCTCATCGAGCCGACACCGAATGCACCCCTGGCCCATGGACCTATAGCGCCTATGATAAGCAGGAGCGCTGCGATTACTAGAATGATTGCTGGATTAGTAAAGATTTCTTGGGCACTGATGGGTTGTCTTTGCACTTTTTTCACCTCCCATATAGCGTTGCTGTCACCTTATTTAAAATTATGATTCCTCTGCCGGCGAGAGTCTAGCCACCGAAAGTCCCCTCGGAATCCGCGGGACCTCCTCCACGTAGAGCTTGTAGGTGGCGAAGAGGGCGACCAAGCTGGCGACGATTGTCACGTAGATAGCCCACCCAGCAGACGCTCCAGAGCTGATGTCCGCGAGGAAAGCCACCGATCCCACTAGACCTAGCATGGCACCCAAGAAGCCCAGCCCGGCGTTGACCAGAGGCCTACGCGTCTCCACGTCCTTGACTCCAAAGTATTCATAGGTTACCAGGGAGGCAATGATCGCAATAAGCCCCCCGATAAACGCCGCGTTGCCGTTCCAGAAATTTATACCCGCAGCGCTTTGCTGACCAGTCGCCTCCCAAGGGCCGAGCGCGGCGGCCATCATAAACACTCCGGCGAAGAATAGAACGGCCTCGAATCTCACAGTGGTCCTAGTAGGCTCCTCCAATCCCACACCCACTCTACGGAATATCTCGACGCTTAAAATTCTTTGCCTTCCGCTGGGCGTCCAAACGACATTTTAACTACCGCTCACATCTAGAACCGATGAGCACACCTGAGATAAGACCGGCCACACTGGACGAGATCCCTGAAGTCTTCCGGTTCCAAGCTAAGTGTTACGATCTCCCAGAGGCCCACTTTAGAGAACTCTCGGAGAGAGACCCGTGGTTCAAACCGGAGAACATCCTACTCCTTCGCTCGAGTGACGAAATCACCAGCTGCCTGCAGATCTTTCCCAAACCCATCAGGATTGGCAGTGCATCCGTGACCATCGCTGGTGTGGGCAACGTGGCAACTCACCCGAGGCACCAGAGGAGAGGATACGCCACGCGGCTTTTGGAGCAGGCGGTGGGGCTGATGAAAGACCGAGGCTATGGGCTCTCCATCCTGTTCACGAAAATCCACGGCTTTTACCAGCGGCTGGGATGGGGGATTGCATGTTCTCGGTACAAGTACGTGATTCCGGCCGCAGAGAGGGGCCATAAGGATTCCATCGAGTTCCAAGTCGAGCCTCTCGAGCAGGCTGATCTCAATGCCGTCATGCACATCTACGATGCAAGCAACAAGCGCCGAACACTCAGCGTCCAACGATCTATGGGATGTTGGCAGAGGCAACTGTCTCACAGGTTGGCTGAGGAGACCGAATCCGTCGTAGTACGGAAAGACGAGAGGCCCCTAGCTTATGGACGTTTTACAACAACCGCGAAGAGGCTCTGGATAATCGAGGCCGGATCTTCACGTGGGAGTAAATTCAAAGCGCCTTTCAGAGAGCTACTGAAATATGCCCGGGCACGAGCGCGGGAAAAGGGACTCAACTCCACCTCAGCCTATATTCCTCCCGACATTCGACTGGCAGACGAGATTCTCAAGTCTGGGGGACAAGACAAAACCAGATCCTGGAGCGGTCTAATGGCCAAGGTCATCAGCCTTGAGAGGCTGTTTGAGTCAATTCTGCCCGAGTTGAACGAACGCGTCTCGGACAAGGAGATCTCGGGGGGAATCCAAATTCGCACTGACGAGGGCGAGATCTCGCTTAAGATTGAGCCGGGAGGTGTAGAGATCGCGAAGACGGGGTCTGGTGCCCCGTACAGGGTGCAACACCAGACTCTGGCCCAGCACCTCACCGGTTACCTTCCACCCACTCGGGCGCTCGCGCATGGGCTCGCACAGGCCGACGCTGCGACTGCAAAACTTCTCGATGCTCTCTTCGAAACCGAGATTCCGCCGCACTTCTGGAGATACGATCGGTTTTGATGGCCACTAAACTCTAAAGAAACCAGTAGATGTTTCAAGAGAAGCTAGTAGTACTCGTCGGAAATCATTTCCGAGTAATAATCGAAGCCTTCCTCGTCGTCTCGCTTGCGTCGCTTCTTCGGGATGGAGATACCTCCATCTAGGCGCAGCCTGCTGCGTAGCTTACGCTGCCTTCTGCGCAGGCGCGGCGCACAATCCTGCAATTTTTCCTTAATTCCGTTCATTTTAACTCACCTGCAATTTCCTCCCTTATGACCGCACTCCCTATTTAAACGTTTGCCTGAGTCTGCGGCGACAGTTACCTCCAGCGCTCGCTCGCCCCAAAGACTTATTTGCCGGAGGTTGAAGCGGGCTTGGTGAAGAGGTGGCCGAAAGTCCCGTAGAGGATGAATCGGTTCGGACGATAAGTGCGCGCTGCAACAAGTGTCAGCGTGAAACCATCCACGTTTTCGAGCGCGAACTCCCGGGCGGCGGGGCGATGTATCGGTGCTTCTGGTGTTCGAGCATTATAACACGGCACTAAGGAAGGTGCCCCGGCCGGGATTCGAACCCGGGTCACCGGCTCTCTTCTGGCGCGGTGGCCATCGAAAGGCCGGAATGATTGACCGGACTACACCACCGGGGCACAGACTGTAGTTTGCCCAGTCACTAATTAACTGTAGCTGTGGACTCGGGGCCTACAGGCCCATGTCGCCACTGATGAGGTCCGACTGTATATCATTGAAGTACTCGTCCCTTTTTGGCCTTTGGAGCTCCCAGACGTGATACGAACCGCACTTTGGACACCTGGGGAAAAGAGCCAAGGGCCCATTCCACCTGTGCCCACATTTTTGGCATTTGTAGTGCCTCATCAGCTCGCCCTCGTCAGTGCGAAGGAGTGGTGGGCCCGGAGGGGATCGAACCCTCGACCTCCCGGTTATCAGCCGAGCGCTCTAACCTCTGAGCTACGGGCCCATCCAGAGAGCAACCTTCAGTTTAACCCCGGCTTTGGGCTCTTAATGTTTTTGGGATAAGCATGCGCTGCCGGCATCGATTAATAATTAATGACTGCCAAAGAATATCACGAACAACAGGAGGTAGTGAATGCAGGCAATCGTGTACATCCGCACCGCCCCGGGCAAGGCCCTGGAACTCTTGGAGCAGGTTAAGGGTATCGAAGGCGTGAAGTTCGCTGCAGCTACGGCCGGTCGATTTGACATCGTCGCTCGAATCGAGGCGCCCGACCTCAAGGCGCTGGGCGATGCCATCGTGGGCAAGATCCAAGGCATCGAAGGGATCAGGTACACTGAGACCTCGGCCATCGTCGCGTGAGTTTTTGAATAAAGTCCCGGGTGCGCAAGCATGGCGATAGTGGAAACTCGCGGCCTAACGAAGACCTTCGACGGGCGAAAAGCAGTCAGTAACCTAAACCTCACGATTGAGGAGGGTGAGATTTTCGGCTTGCTCGGCCCTAACGGCGCTGGCAAGACAACCACTATTGGGATGCTATCAACTATCCTGCCACCGACCAAGGGGGCGGCCATCATCAGCGGTTACGACATCGGTCGGCAACCGAAGGAGGTTCGCCGCACGATCGGCGTCGTCCCTCAAGATGTCGCCCTGTACGACGACTTAACGGCCGCCGAGAACCTTGCATACTTCGGCAAGCTCTACTGTGTGGTGGAT
>CAZKSL010000087.1:0-3921 GCA_964555495.1 Hadarchaeota archaeon (SeqCode) | reverse complement strand
GCATACCCCCGGTAAGTGGCCCCTAGGTCCACGATGACGAGTTCCCCCCGCCTCAGACGCTTTCCAGTGGCCCCCGCGTGGGGGAGCCATGAGTTCTTGCCGGAGGCCACGATGGTGTTGAAGGAGGCGCCCTCGGAACCGGACTTTCTCATCTCATACTCCACTTCGGCAGCAATCTCGAGCTCGCTTCTCCCATCCTCAATGAGCTCTTCCGCCCGCTTCATTCCCCTCTGAGCTATCTTCGCCGACCTCCGGAGCCACCCGATTTCCTTCTTCGTCTTGATTTCGCGCAAATCCCAGATCAATTCAGGGATTTCGTGATACGAAGCCTCATAGGCACCGCGGAGTTTCGTTAGGGTTTCGGGTTTTATTCTGTCAAAGCCGATTTCTCTAGCCCCCAGTTCCTCGAGGCATCCGGCGATCACCTGCTCGAGTTTGCCGAAGCTCGCACGTTCGCCCTTTCGCAGTGGAACCCGACTTGGGGAATAGGCCCGAATATCCTTGATGGAACTCTGCTGTCCAGCCCTGTCCAGCTCCATCCGGGAACAGAGTAAAATTGATTTCCGCCCGGCAATGATAACTGCCGAAGCCGCTGATGTGTCCGACAAGTAGCGCGCATTCTTAACTGCCACGAACGCGTCGAGCCCACGTTTGTGCATCTTAGGTTTCAATCTCTGGATATTCACCTGGATCCCCACCGAGCATTGACTGGAGAGTTAAAATCCTTTATCACAGAAGTGAGGATGATGGTCGCCCGCAAACGCGAACTCCGCCGCCGTTACGACTCAACTGCTTACCTTTACGACAGGCGCTACAGGGACATCCAGGGGAAAAAGTACGAGGCCATCGCCCCGTATATCGCTGGCGGCGGGGCAGTCTTGGATGTCGGGTGTGGCACCGGGATGTTTCTGCCCAGGCTCGCCGGGGAGGCGTCATTCGTCGTGGGCGTGGACCTCTCCGCCCAGATGTTGCGAAAGGTGGGGGAACTTGCGAATGTCTCAGGGCTAGTCCAAGCCGATGCAGATCATCTACCTTTTTGCGATGATAGTTTCGACGCGGTCGTGGCTGTTACCCTGTTGCAGAACGCGCCCGATCCCGGGCGGACCGTGCAGGAGCTGGCCCGGGTGACGAGACCCGGTGGGACGGTGGTTGTGACGACCCTCCGGCAAAAGCACACGACCGACCAGCTCGGGGAATGGGTGAGGTCCGCAAAGTTAAAACCGCTGCGAACGGGAAGGATACCGGACAGCGAAGACATTATGTGTGTAGCGAGGCGATAGGCGTGAAAGAATTGCTGAAGGGGCTGGTCGAGACTCCCTGCGTTCCCCAGTTCCAGGGGCGCATGCTGGATCTCATCCGCTCGAAGGTCGATTTCGCCGAGGTTGAGGCCGACAGCCTGGGCAACATCAAGCTGGGGCCCAAGGGCGGGAAGGAAAAGAACGTGGTTTTGCTGGCGAATATCAGCGAGATCGGATTCACAGTCGAGCACATCGATGAACACGGCTTCCTGCGCTTCGGGACTGGCTCCCCGGTTGACGAGCGCGCTCTGCTCGGGCAGCGCATGTTGATTCATACCGAGAAGGGAGATGTGCGGTGCGTGGTCGGGGCGAAGCCGCCACACCTGCTCGACAGGGAGGAGGCGAAAAAACCAATCAAGTTGGCTGACATGTTCTTGGATGCCGGGGCGTACTCCCGGGAAGGCGCCGAGCAAATGGGTGTGCGGGTCGGAGATCCTATCACGATTGAGGGTCGAATGAGGGGGTTGCCGGACGGGCGATTTGTGGGCAAAACTGCGGGGAATCGTGCTAGTTGCGTTGCATTGATTGAGGCCCTCAGAGGTTTGTCAGGCGAGGGCGTCGCGGCTACCGGGTGGCTCTTGGCTCAGGAGTCGACTTTTCCGAGGGATTTCAGCCCGGAACTGGCGATCGCAGTTTCAGCGACCCTGGCTGGCCCCTACCCGCTTGAGCGAGTGAAAATCGAGCGGCATGAATTACCCGTCGAACTCGGGAAGGGTCCCGCGCTGACTCTGCAGGAGGGTGGGCTCACTGTCGGTCAAAAAGTGCGCGAGCTTTTGCTTCGGGCGGCAAAGGATGCGGGTGTTGAACTCCAAGTTGAGGCGTCATCACGCGCGCGCGGCGGGCGAGTCAACCCAATGAAGCAGGGAATCCCATCGGCAATTCTATCGATTCCGGCCAAGTATCTGCGAACTCCCGGAGAGATGGTAAGCGGTGGCGATCTGGAACAGGCAGTCAAGGTTCTCCAGAGTTTTGTGAAGGTCGCGTGAGCTGTCAGTCGCGCAGACGACGGACTAGATGGAAAATCGCTCTCGACTGATTTTTTCTACCCGTGCATAAATCAAGAAAAGACCTAAAGCCGTCCCGATAGATATCGCATGATGCCATCCACATCGCTCTGCCTGCAGTGCCGTGGCGGCCGAATGTTGTGCGGTAGACCGAGGTGTCCGATTCAGTCTAGAATCAATGCAATGCGTCCGCTCACCAGCGAGATTTCGAAGACCTCTCTCTTTGGTGCCAGCCCACCCGCGGTCTTCGTCGGACGCTGGGGCTACCCTCAGGTGTCGGTTGGACCGATGGTGCCCCCTGTGCGCGGGGAGGAAGCGCGCATACTCGACGATCCCGGCAACTGGTACGGGAAAGGCATCGAGGAAGTCATTGACATGCGCTCCAGGCTCGTGCGTTCGAACTTCAGGGCGAACGTTCGTGCGGCCCGACACTCAGACAGACTTCTCGGTCTCACTCAGGAGCTCGCGATGTCGTCGAATCCCGTCGACACCGAGGTCTGGCTCAGGAAGCCCCCGAGTCTCAGGATACGGTACGACGGAGTCCTCTCGCCCATGGGCCCCAGCGGGATCATCAGGGACGCGAGGCTCTCGGAAAACCCATCGGTCAGCCGAGCCGTGGAATACGTGGTGTCGGACTACGATCTGCTCGCATCCGATGCGCTTCGGGAACTCCATACCCGCGGCATCGATGTCTATCAGACGGCCCGGCTCATGACTGCTGGCCTACTCGGGGTAAAAAAGGACCGCAAGCTCGTCCCCACGCGCTGGGCGATAACCGCGGTGGATTCAAATGTCAGCGACCACTTGTCCTCAGAGGTGACTGGATATCAGGAGCTATCTGAGGTCTTGCTGTTTTCGGCTGAGTACTTGGGCAATCACTTCGAGATACTTCTCCTACCGGGCGCCTATTCGTTTGAGTTAATCGAGATGTGGTTGCCTCGTTCGGTCTGGGTTGAGAGCGGCCCGGCGCAGGTGGTCGCGGATTACGAGGACTGGCGGCCCAAATCAGGGTATTCGCCCCTGGGCGGCGGTTACTACGCGACGCGCTTGGCAGCGCTGGAGCACCTCAGCCGCATCAGGCGTCAGGCGAGGGTGCTGGCAATCCGCGAGATTTCGCCAGAGTACTGGGCCCCTCTTGGAGTGTGGGTCGTGCGGGAGACCGCGCGCAGGGCGCTCTTGACACCCCCCCAGCGATTTGGCACTGTCGATGAGGCCCTCCAGGTGGTTGCGCGCAAGTTTAAAGTCCCTCGGGACCGATGGTCTGCCGAGTCCAGCCTGTTGCGGGAGTTGAGGGAGCAGCTCAGGCTCGAACATTTCGCGAGGGGGTAAAGTGAGATTCAAAAAAGTTGCAGTCGGCGGAACCTTCGACTACTTGCACGACGGTCACATCGCAATTTTGTCTAAGGCATTCGAGATCGGGGAACGAGTACTAGTGGGGATAGTTTCTGACAAGATGAAACTGAAGAAGGACTCAGCAGGCATCCAGCCTCTGGGGATCCGCAGGAAGAAGCTCCTCAATTTGTTGCGCGACCGTGGATGGTTAAATCGGGCGGAGGTTTGTGCAATATCTGACCCCCATGGTCCGGCGAGTGAGGATCGGGAGTTAGAGGCAATAGTCG